>CAYUJK010000208.1:0-6786 GCA_964444895.1 uncultured Roseivirgaceae bacterium | reverse complement strand
ATTTCCCGGACCTCGCCATCGGCGGCGAAGATCCTGTCAGATGGTCTTTGGCGGTCATATATCTCGATGCTTCCGCCATGCAGCTTCACACTCAGGAGACTCATTTGCGGGCGCTCTCGCTGCGTAATGGGATTGTGGCTTTCATCCACAATCATCCAGCGGCGGTCGTGCTGAAACCCCCGCTCCCCCGCCATAGCGCTATCAGCAGCTATGCCACCGAGGGACTTAACCGGATAATAGAATAAGGATGTAATGCGGTATGGCATGTGTGAATCGTTAGCAAAATTGTAATTCAAATTTATGGCATTTGCCAAAGGCATTTTCTCTCTCAGAGCCCCTTCCTTCGCCCCACTCCATCAGAGTCTCCCAAAGGGGACTCTGATGGGGAATTGTCCCTTCCTAACGTCAGGAGACTCTGATGGGGAATTAAATGGGAATAGACTGTTAACACCGCGGCGAAAATAGCAAATTTCACCCGTCATCTTCCCATCTGTGATGTAAGATATGTCATCACCGCCTCGAAATCTTCCGGGTGAAACCATTTAACATCCGGATCTCTTTTAAACCAGGTCATCTGCCGCTTGGCATACCTTCGGGTGTTTCGCTTTATCAGGCGCACGGCCTCCTCCCAGCGGTGTTGCCCATCCAGGAAGTCAAATATCTCCTGGTACCCCACCGTTTGCAGTGCATTCAAATGCCGTTTGGGGTAAAGACGCGTGGCTTCCTCCTTTAGCCCGTTCTTTAGCATGGCGTCTACCCTCTGGTTTATTCGTTCGTAGAGGGCCTCACGATCCATTTCCAGTCCTATTTTGATAATCTTAAAATCGCGCCTGCTCTTTTCACCAGTCCTGAAGCGCGAAAAGGGCTCACCCGTGTGGCGGATCATTTCCAGCGCCCGCACCACCCGTTGGTGATTATGCGGGTCTACCTGGGCAAAATACTCAGGGTCTTTACGCTCCAGCTCGCTGAGCAGCTTTTCCAGCCCCTCCTGCTCCAGTTCCGTCATTAGTTGGTCCCTGATCTCCTTCGGCGCCCTCGGCATATCGCTCATGCCTTCGCAGAGGGCCTTTACGTACAAGCCCGACCCTCCTACCATCACTGCCACCGGACTTTTTCCGAACAAATCGCGCAACTTTTCCAAGGCCATCACTTCAAAATCTCCTGCGCTCATCTCGGACTCCAGGGGCAAAAAGTCGATGAAATGGTGCGGCACTCCCTGCATTTCCTGTGGTGTAGGCTTGGCGGTACCTACAGTCATTTCTCGAAAAAACTGCCGGGAATCTGCCGAAAGCACTTCGCCATTCAGGCGTTGGGCTACGCGCACACCAAAAGCTGTCTTGCCTACGGCGGTAGGCCCTACAATTGTGATGAGAAAATTGGCTGCTGACAATGGATTAATTATTTTGCACAAAATAGATAAAAACTTGTATTTTACTTAATTTTAGCTTTTAACCCGTTCTCTCTCCAGGCACAATACATGGATACTCGACTATTTAACATTAGCGGACTAAGGCATTTCAAAAAGCGCTCTGAAAGCAAAAGCGACGCTCGCTTCTCCACACCTGCCATCGTAAAAGTGACCAATGGCCGAATTAAAGAAATTAGCCGCTCTTTTGAGAAATATTTTTTGTATAAAGAAAAAGATATCCTGGGTAAACCGATCGAAAGCATTATCCCGGACAGCGCATCGGGATCTGACGAGAGGGAGTCTTACAACTTCAACCTCGCCAATGTGAACCCCGGGTTGCCCAAAAACTTCACCATTTCCTTTCTGACGGCCGATGGGCACGAAATGGTCACCAACACCATCATCAACAAATTTGACCAAAGCAATAATTACTTCCTGCTGATATCGCCGCTGTGTGACAGTGCCGACCTGCCCCTGGAAGGGAGGGAAGAATCGAACCAGGCCATCAAGCACCTTGTAGACGAGGGACCCGTGATGTTCAAGATGACCGATGCCAAAATGAACATCTGCTACCTGAACAAGTCATTCAGGGAATTTACGGGCATTCAGCCGGATAAAAAAAAGCCCGTAGAATGGCACAAGCTGGTAAACCAGAAGGACAAGGACCTGGTGCGGGAAACGTATGAGAAAGCGTACGAGGAAAAGAAAAAGTTTGAGATTACCTACGAACTCAGGAACGTAAACGGCGACTTGTGCCCGGTATCAGAGAGTGGGGTGCCCACTTTTAATGCTTCGGGAGATTTCCTCGGCTTTGTATCCGTCGTCATTGAGCTGAACTTCATCCAAAAGGCCATTGAAACCATCGATAACCAAAAGCAGATTGAGTCCATTTCGGACAAGACGCAGGTGATGTTCAAGATGTCTGACGACAAAAACGAATTCTATTATTTTTCAAGGCAATGGACGCGCTTCACGGGAAAAAACCAAAAGGCCGAGAAAAAATCGGGCTGGCTGAAGAACGTATTTGAGGGCGATATCGCCTACCTTACCGATGTGCTGCGCAACGCCTTCCGTTACAAGACGAAATACGACATCTACTACCGGCTGCGTCGCCAGGACGGCGAATACCGGTGGATATTTGAATCGGGCATTCCCCTGCATGACAACGACGGCCTGTACACGGGCTTTATCGCAGCAGCCATCGACGTTACCGAGCGGAAGAACGAGGTAGATTTTCGCAAATACCAGCTGGCGCTGAACGAGTCGGAAAAAAAGCTCCACGACTCGCTCACCAACTCTGACCTGGCGGCCTTTTCCATCAACCGGCAGGGCATTATCACCTACTGCAACGACGCGCTGCTCACCGCACTCGACCGCAAAAAGGAAGAAGTGATGAACCAGTCGTTTTTTGACACGCTGGTATACGAAGACGAGAGAGACCAGGTAGTGCGGGGATTCAGGGAGATTTTTCAGAACAAAGGATACGTGCCCAGCTTTGACTGCAAGCTGCTGCACGCCAACGGACGGCTGGTAGAGCTGAAATTCAACAACATCATATTCTACAATTCGCAAGGCATTGTAGAAAACATCACCGTAGTAGGTGAGAACATTACCGAAAAGAAAAAAATAGAAGATGAGCTGCAGCGTACCAACGACCAACTGAAAGAGCTCTTCAACAACGCCAACGACCTTATCATGATTTTCAAAAAGGAAGGGCAGATCCTTTTTGTGAACAAGACCTGGAAAGAAACCCTGGGTTACGACGAAGAAAAGATCGACGAGGTAAACTTTTTTGACATCATCCACGAAGACTACCGCCAGAAAACACGCATAGCCCTCGACCTGATCCTTGAAGGCAAGAAGATCGACAAGTTTGACACCATCTTCGTAACGAAAGACAACCGCCGGGTGCACCTCACCGGCGGGGTAAACTGCTCTACCACACCCGAGGGGGCCATAGAATTCAGGGGCATCTTCCACGACATCACCGAGCGCGTGAGGGCCGAAAAGGCGCAGTCGCTGTACTACAAAATCGCCAACATGACGGTGCACAGCTCGGACCTCGAAAGTTTTTTTTCCGATATCTACAACGAGCTCACCAATATCATAGAAGCAAAAAACTTCTACGTAGCCCTCCTCGATGAAGAAGAAGAAAAGATCAACTTCCCTATCTACATCGACGAGTTTCGTACGGACGACAAGACATCTTTCAGACGACCCATAAAAGACGGCATCACCGAGTATGCCATCAAGAGCAACAAGCCGGTGTTTATGTATGAAAAAGACATACTGAACCTGGAGCACTACAAAAAAATATCAGTAGAAGGCCGCGTACCCAAGGTGTGGCTGGGCGTGCCCCTAAAGCTGGGCGCCAAAGCCATTGGGATCATAGCCGTACAGTGCTATAAAAACAAAAACACCTACACCTACCGCGACCTGGAATTGCTCGACTTCATCTCCGGTCAGATAGCCCTGGCCATCGAACGAAAGCAAAAAGAACAAAAAATACGGGAGCAGTCGGCCCGGATGAACGCCATATTCGAGAGTGGCACCCACCTGATATGGACCATCAACCGCCACTACGAGTTCACCTCTTTCAACAAAAACTACCTGAAGTCTGACAAGGAATACACCCGGCTATTTCCGCTGACCCTGGCGCAAAAAAACAAGCTGGCCAAGCCCGACACAAGCAGCGAAGAATACCGGTTTTGGAAAGATAAATTCGATGAGGTTTTCAGTGGAAAAAGCCTCCACTTCGAGATAAAGCTCACGCACAAGAAAAATAAAACCGAAGCCTGGAAGGAGGTATTTCTCAGCCCTATATACCAGTACGACCTCACCATCCACGAGGTATCGGGCATCGCCATCGACATTACCCAAAAGAAAATGACCGAGCTGGCCATCCAGGAAAGCGAGGAGAAGTTTCGAAACATCTTTGAATCGTTCCAGGACATTTACTTCCGCTGCGACCGAAGGGGCAAGATAGACCTGATAAGCCCTTCTGTAAAAGAATTGCTGGGGTATGACCAGGAAGAATTTATCGGCAGGAACATTACCCAATACTACCGGGATGAGAAAAGCCCTGTAACGGTGCTGCGCCAGCTGCTCAAGGAAACCAGCGCCCGCAACGTAGAAACCAAGATAATCAAAAAAGACGGCAGCATCATGCAGTGCATCTGCAACGTGCGCCTTACAAAAAAAGACGGTAAGCCCGCGTACATAGAGGGTGTTGCGCGCGACATCACCGTGATGAAAAATGCCACATTAGAGCTGAAGACGGCCAAAGAAATCGCAGAGCGGTCACTGAAAGTGAAAGAGGGCTTCCTGGCCAACATGAGCCACGAAATCCGGACGCCGATGAACGGCATCATCGGCATGATAGACCTGCTGAGCAATACCGACCTGGACGTGGAGCAAAACAAGTACGTGCGCACCATCAAAAAATCATCGGAAACGCTGCTGAACATCCTGAACGACATCCTGGATCTCTCAAAAATTGAAGCCGGAAAAATGGAGCTCAAGCCCATCCCGGTAAAACTGTCGAACTCGCTGGAGAAGCTATATGCGCTGTTCTCGCAGCAGGCACAATCGAAAAACATCAACCTCTACTACCACATCGACAAAAACCTGCCCGAAAAAGTGCTGGTGGATGAAACACGCCTCTTGCAGATTCTCTCCAACCTCACCTCCAATGCCATCAAATTCACCGACGGCGGCGGCTCTATTAACATCAGTCTGAAAAGAATAATGCAAAATGGCACCCGAAACATTGTGAAGGTAGTGGTGAGCGACTCGGGCATCGGTATTTCGCAGGAAAATATTAAGCGGCTGTTTAGCTCCTTCACGCAGGTAGACAACTCCTCCACAAAGACTTTCGGCGGCACCGGCCTGGGCCTGGCCATCTCGAAACAACTGTGCAAGCTGATGAACGGTGAAATGGGTGTGTACTCGGCCCTGGGGCTGGGCAGCTCGTTCTGGTTTACCTTTGAGGCCGAAACCACCACGCAACAGGTGATCGATGAAGACGAAATCCTAAAGAAAAACGTACGGATTCACAATTACTTCGAAAACAAAGTACCGAGAATATTGCTGGTGGACGACAACCTCGTAAACCGCCAGGTGGCCGGAGAAATCCTCAAGAAGTCGGGCTGCGAAGTGGACCTCGCCGTAAATGGCCAGGACTCCATCGACAAGGCCAAAGAAAATGACTACGACGTGATCTTCATGGACATTCAAATGCCCGACATGGACGGCATCACCGCCACGCGCAAAATAAAGGCGCTGGGCAAGAAAAGCCTGGCGCCTATAGTGGCCATGACGGCCTACTCCATGAAGGAAGATAAGGAGCGGTTTATCAAATCCGGGCTGGACGACTACATTTCTAAGCCGATAAAAGCCAGTGAACTGCTCAAAAAAATACGGGAACTGCTGAAGGTAGAGGGCATTCCTGAGATCGAAACCAGCATTATAGAGCAGGAAGAAAAGATCATCAACGAAGAGGTGGTAGAACAGCTGAAAAAGTACGGCGGTGCGGACATGGTCATCAACGTGTTCAAGGATTTTGAATTGGAAGCAACCGAACAGATAGACAGTTGCCTGGCCGACGTAAAAACCAAAAATTATGAGGGAATAAAGTCAAACCTGCATACCCTCAAGGGCAACGCCGGCACCCTCGGCATAGAGCGGATTGCCAAGCTGGCGGTGAAGATAGAGTCAGACTTGAAAAACAATATGTACGACGAGACTGGGAAAGACCTTGAGGAATTAAGGTCGAATTTTGAAGAATTTAAAGTATATTACCCGAAATTTTTAACCCAACATTGATAAAGTCATGTCAGAACCCAAGAAAGTTTTAATAGCAGAAGACAGCTCTGTGATACAAAACCTCACCAAAAAGATTCTGATGATTCAGAACTACAAAATCGAGTCGGCAAAAAACGGCCAGCAGGTGTTGGAAATGCTTGAGAAAGATCACTACGATATCATACTCATGGACATCAACATGCCGGTGATGGACGGTATGCAGTGCGCAAAAAAAATCAGGGCCCTGGAAAACGCCGAGAAGTCCAAAATACCCATTGTGGCCATCACAGGAAATGCCCGGAACTATTCGATAGATGATTTCAAAAGCGTGGGCATCAACGAATACCTGCAAAAACCGCTCAACTTTGATGAGCTGGTAGAAACGGTAAAATCGCTAACCGCCTGAAAATGGAGATCAAGTATTCAAATCATTTTTTAAATAAACTGGAGGACCTTTTCTCCGAAACCGACTACATCCTCAGGTACGAAAGAGGGAACTTTAAATCGGGCTACTGCCTGCTGAACGACAGCAAGGTAGCCGTGATCAACAAATTTTATTCCCTTGATGGAAAGAT
>CAYUJK010000207.1:1622-6787 GCA_964444895.1 uncultured Roseivirgaceae bacterium | reverse complement strand
GAAAAAGGCGTGGAAGCCCATATCAGTAATAAGTTTGGGTGCTCCATGAAAATTCCGTATGGGTATGAGATAGCCATAGAGGCCGATAGTTTTATCTGGGTGCGGTTTCTGGACCCCGAAGTTGACCGCAGCATTACCATTAGCTATACAGACTACAACTCGCAGGAACAGTTTAAGAAAGATTCGATCATAGCCTACCGAAACCGGGTGAACGGTAGAAACATATTCGGCGACCCCGAAAATCCCAACTCGTTTATGGTGACGGAGGTTGATAATTTTTCGATTTTTACGGAAGACGTAAATTTCTCTGGCAACTATGCTGTGAAAACCCGGGGGCTATGGAAAACGAACAATATATCCATGGGAGGGCCCTTCCTGAGCTACGCCATTGTAGATGAATCTCAAGGGCGATTTTTCTATATTGAAGGTTTCCTGTATTCGCCGGGACGGCAGCAGCGGGAATTTATGAGAGAACTGGATGCCATACTGCAAACCTTCAAAGTCAATGCTAAACCCGGCCAGAAATGATTGCATATTTAGAGGGTAAGCTCACACACAAAGAGCCGGCTTTTGTTATCGTTGACATTAACGGCGTGGGCTACCAGGCAAAGATATCCCTGAATACCTACATCAAACTGAAGGACCTTGAGCGGGGCAAAATCCACACATTTTTGCATGTGAAAGAAGACGCTCACACACTCTACGGCTTTTTTGACCTCCAGGAAAAGGCTATTTTTTTGAGTCTTATTTCCATCTCCGGTGTAGGGCCGGGTACTGCGCTTGTGATCACCTCGTCGCTCAGCGTAGCCGACTTGAAAAAGGCCATCGTAAACGGTGATGTTAATACTATCCAAAAAATAAAGGGAATTGGCGCCAAGACGGCCCAGAGAATCATCATTGAGCTGAGAGATAAGATTGCCAAAGAGGGCGTCATCTCTGACGCTGATTTTATAATTTCGCCGCAAAACAATACGATAAGGACAGAAGCGTTAACTGCTTTGACCACACTGGGAATCGCTAAAAATGTAGCTGAAAAAAGCTTGGATAACATATTAAAAAATTCCCCTGAAGGCATTACATTGGAAGAGTTGATTAAGCAAGCATTAAAAAGATTTTAAGAGTAAAAATGGTTTGAACTTTTACAGAAATTTATTTTTCGGTTTATCTTGTGTGTTTTTATTTTTTCTCTTCGTTTATCCGGATTTGACCTTCGGAAAAGCGAATGCCTCTTTCTATTTTCAAAATATTCCTCAAGACACCACTAAGACACAGGACACCACAAGAACAGGCGTAAAACCTTCTGTAAACCCGTTCTACAACTTTAAGGACAGGTATGGGGATCCTATTACCAACCCCACGAGCCCCTCTCCCTTTCTTCTTCAGAACCCTTCGTCTTACAAAATGGATGTAGAAGTGGATACCGGCATGAACTACACTATCTCAGAGAAAATCGGAGACCTGGACTACCGCCCCTCTTCTACCCTTTCCTTCGAAGAATATGATAAAATGCACAGCGAATCCATGTACAAAAGCTACTGGAAAGATCGGAGTGCAGGCTTAGACGGTGAGAGCGCCGTGAGCGGCAGACGCCTGATTCCTCCCATTTACATCAGCCCTGTTTTCGACCGAATATTCGGAGGGAGCTACGTGGATATTCAACCCAACGGCTTCGTAACGCTTGACCTGGGGGGAAAATGGCAACGGGTACAAAACCCGCAGATACCCATACGCCAGCAGCGAAACGGCGGCTTCATGTTTGACCAGCAGATCAGCATGAACGTAATAGGTAAAATTGGCGAGAAAATGGCCATCACGGCTAATTTCGACAACAATAACTCTTTCGACTTTGAAAACAACCTTAAAGTAGAATATACCGGTTTCGAAGAAGATATTATTCAGAAAATCGAGATCGGCAATGTGAGCCTCCCGCTGCAAAACAGCCTGATCACCGGTGCCCAGAACCTCTTCGGCATCAAAACCCAGCTTAGGTTTGGAAGGCTCTACGTAACAGCAGTAGCCTCTACACAACGCGGCAAAAGTGAGGCCATTGAGATCAATACCGGAGTAGACGGCGGACAGGGTCGTGAGTTTGAATTGCGCGGTTCGGAGTATGACGAAAACCGGCACTTTTTCCTCGGGCATTTCTTCCGGGACAACTACGAAACCTGGCTTCGCACCATTCCCCAGGTTAATTCGGGGGTGTACGTATCCCGGGTAGAAGTCTACAAACTGAATCTTCAAAGCAATACCCAAACACTGCGAAATGTAGCGGGGTTTATGGACCTGGGAGAAGGAAGTGTCATACACAGCCCCAGCGTTTCATCCAATACCGGCGGCCAGCAGGCCCCTAACCACAATGCCGCCAACAGCCTGTACGAAACCATCAGAGGCGTCAGAACGCAAGACGCAGTAAATGCCCTCCCCGGTCTGGTAAAAGGCACCGATTTTGAAATGGTTACGACTGCCCGGAAACTGGACGAACGGGAGTACAACTGGAACAAGGAACTAGGTATTCTCACGCTGAATCAAAAGCTTTTTAACGATGAGATGCTGGCCGTAGCCTATGAATACCGGTACCGCGGACAAACATACAAAGTTGGTGAGCTTACTGATGACTATGCCAATAGGCCCGCAGACCAGGTAATCCACCTGAAGCTGCTACGACCCCAAAAAATCAACACAGAGGTGCCCACCTGGGACCTGATGATGAAAAACGTGTACAACCTGAACGCCAGCCAGATCACCAGGGACGGCTTTCAGTTGCGCATTATTTACCGCGACGATAAAACCGGCATCGACAATCCCAGCTTGCACGAAGGGGTGAATGTGCGCGATGTGCCCCTTATCCAGCTGGCAGGCCTGGACAGGCTCAACTCCATGAACGACCCCCAGCGGGATGGGAATTTTGACTTTGTGGAAGGCCTCACCATCGTACCGGAAACGGGGCTCATCTTCTTCCCGGTGCTGGAACCCTTTGGTAACAACCTGGAAAAAGATTTTGTCGCAGGAACGGAAAGCTCGCTCATAGAGAAATATGTGTACAGGGAGCTTTATAACACCACAAAAGCTGATGCCGAACTCAACGCCTTTCACAACAAATTCTGGATTGTGGGAAGAATGCAGGCAGGCTCTGCCAGCGAAATCATGCTGCCAGGCATTAATATCGCTGAAGGATCAGTGATCGTAACCGCCGGGAACACCCCGCTCATGGAAGGCACAGACTACCGGGTAGACTACAATCTGGGAAGGGTGACCATACTAAACGAATCCGTGTTAAACTCGGGAAAACCCATTAAAATCACCTTTGAAAAAGCCGATCTCTTTAATTTCCAAACACGCAGCCTTCTGGGAACGCGCTTTGATTACCGGCTAAATGACAAGCTGACCATAGGGAGTACTTTCCTGTACCACAACGAAAGACCTTATATAAGCCGTGTGAGCATTGGCGACGAGCCCACAAGAAACATCAAATACGGCTTTGACGTCAACTACCAGAGCGAATCGCGCCTGATCACAAAAATGGTTGACGCCCTGCCGCTCATCCAAACGAAAGAGCCCTCGAACGTTACGTTCAATGCAGAGTTTGCCCAACTGCTCCCGGGAACGTCAAACCGCGTAAAAGGCGAAGGTACCTCGTACATAGATGATTTCGAGTCAACAGCCACTCCTTTCAGCCTGGGCAACAGCATTCAAAACTGGAAACTCGCAGCCACTCCCCGCACAGATGACAACCGGTTTACCCTGGTAGACGTCAACACTCCAAACCCCGACGAAAGAATTAGGATAGGGCACAAACGGGCAAAGTTAGCCTGGTACATCATTGACAATGTTTTTTACCGGTCGGGCGGATTTGGCAAACCAAGTCACCTGACTGACAATGATCTTAGGAACCACTATGTCAGAGGAATAGCACCACAGGAGATCTTTCGTCGAGACCGTGAAGTGCTGAACGTGAACCTGGCCATATTTGACATGGCCTACTACCCCACGGAGCGCGGCCCATACAATTTTAACCCCAACCTCAATAGTGCAGGCTTTCTCAACGACGATCCACGCACCAACTGGGCGGGTATTTCCAGGGCCATCACATCCGACGTCGATTTTGACCGGAACAATATTGAATACCTGGAGTTCTGGTTGATGGACCCTTTTATTACTGGGAATAATGGCGTAATTCACGATGGGAACACAGTACATGAGGGACAAACAAGAAGAGGAGGCAGACTGGTAATCAACCTCGGCAATATTTCGGAGGATGTGATGAAAGACAACCGGCACGCTTTCGAAAATGGTCTTCCCCCGGATGGCGACACGGTAAAGGTATCGGTAACAAGAAATGAATGGGGAGTAGTCACTAACCAACAATACCTCACCAACGCGTTCGACAATTCTCCCTCAGCCCGGCAAAACCAGGATGTAGGCCTCAACGGACTCAAAAGCAGCGACGAGCTCACCTATCCAGCTTACCAGGATTTTTTAAACAGCATACCCGCGGCGGCACGTGAAGCCATCAGAAACGACGTAGCGGCAGATGACTTCCAATACTATCTCGGCGATGAGCTTGATGCGCGACAGGCGCTGATTTTGGAGCGATACAAAAACTTCAACAACATGGAAGGGAATTCGCCCATTGTGAGTGGAAATGATGCCTTTACTCCCTCGGGCACCAACCTCCCCGACAATGAAGACCTGAACCGGGACAACACCATCAACGATGTAGAAGAATACTACGAATACTCTATCCCGATTGACCCCACTACCATGAACCTCAACAACAAATACATTGTGGATGAGGTGACAAACACTATTCACGGCGATGAGGTCACCTGGTACCTGTTCAGGATTCCGATACGCGAGCCGACGGGAAAGTACGGCAACATCAATGGCTTCAAGTCCATTCGCTTTGCCAGGATGTACCTCACCCAATTCCCTGACCCTGTAGTAATGCGTTTCGCCAATCTCCAATTGGTAGGCGCCCAATGGCGAAAATACCAGGGAAGCCTGTATGAAAGAGGAGTACAGGAGCGACCCGAACCCTATGATCCAAATTTCTTTGTATCGGTAGTAAACGTAGAAGAAAATGGCCCCCATGCCAATAGTGGAAGCGAGGGCAAAATCCCCTATGTGCAGCCTCCTGGCATACAAAGAGACTATGACAATACTTC
>CAYUJK010000207.1:0-1522 GCA_964444895.1 uncultured Roseivirgaceae bacterium | reverse complement strand
GTATGGTTTAACGAATTGAGGGTGTCAGATTTCAACAGGACGCCAGGCTGGGCTACCAATGCCTATTTGGGAATGAAGCTCGCGGACCTTGGAAACCTGAATGCCTCCGTAAGGTACAGCACTTTCGGCTTTGGCGGAGTACAATCAAGAATTTCCGAACGCACCCGTGAAGAGTCGCTTGAATATGACGTGTCGGCCAACATAAACCTCGATAAATTTCTCCCAGAGAAAACCGGGTTGAAAATACCAGCCTATGCCAGCTACGAAAAGCGAAAAATAACGCCCCACTTTGACCCTCTTGATCCGGACATCACACTCAAAGCCTCGCTGGACGCCCTCGAAACCGACGCAGAAAGAGAGGCCTACAAAAAAATAGTGGTAGACGAAACCACACGTCGCAGCATCAACTTTACGAACGTGCGAAAAGAGAAAGTAAACCCTGAAGCCCGCCGGCACATTTACGACATCGAAAATCTCTCGTTCACCTATGCCTACAGCGACGTGGTACGAAGCAATTACAATATTGAATCGTATATCCTTAAATCAAATCGAGGGGGGATGGCCTACAACTACAGCCCTAACCCGCTGGAGGTAGTACCTTTGAAAAATGCCAAACCCTTCGAATCGCCTTATCTACAATTGCTCAAAGATTTTAATGTAAACTTTGCTCCCAGTAACCTGAACTTCAGGGTAGACCTTGACCGGAAGTTTGCCCGAACGCAAATGAGAAATGCTGACCTCGGCATTGACGGGATCACCCCTATGTGGGAAAAGTTCTTTTTCTTCAACAGGATATATGGGCTTGCCTGGAATTTTACGAAAAGCCTCTCTCTTACCTATAATGCACGGGTGAATGCCATCGTAGACGAACCGGTAGGTGACATTGACACACAGGAAGAGCGCGACGTGATCAAGCAAAACTTCTACAAACTGGGGCGAACCCGAAACTACAACCAGACTTTGGGGCTTAACTATCGCGTGCCGTTGGATAAAATACCCCTCACAAACTGGATGAGTGCAGACGCCCGGTACGCAGTGGACTACACCTGGACCGCCGGCGCCTATAGCCCGGATCCTGAGCTGAACCAGCAAGATGTTTTTGGAAATATCCTGGAAAATAGCCGGGATATAGGCGTAACGGGCAAAATAGACTTTGTGAAACTGTACAACAAAGTCAACTACCTGAAAACCATCAATACGCCTACGCGCCGCAGACCAGCACCGAGTGCCCGTGCAGCAAGGCCACAGGCTGCCGCCCAGGACACCACCCAGCAAAAAAAGGCCGATCTGAAAGCCGTAAAAGGCATCCTGCGGATACTGATGAGTGTACGGTCGGTAAATGTCAACTACAATGTGCGCTCCGGCACCATGCTGCCCGGATATGGCATCACGCCATTCTTATTAGGTTTTGACAGCTCCTGGACCGCCCCGGGTTACAAGTTCTTACTGGGCAGCCAGGATCCTTCAATAAGAACCACAGCGGCTGAAAACGGCTGGATGGTCTACGACACACTACTTACAC
>CAYUJK010000206.1:0-6790 GCA_964444895.1 uncultured Roseivirgaceae bacterium | reverse complement strand
CTTCTCAATACTTTATCCTCATCGCTATTTCTATTGCGCTCCTCAGGGCGGCGAGTTTGTTGTTCACTTCCTGGAGCTCGCTTTCTTCGTTTGACTTTGCCACTACGCCTGCACCCGCCTGGTAATAAAGCGTATTATTTTTACTTAAGAACGAACGAATCATGATGGCATGATTGAACTCCCCGTTAAAACCCAGAAAACCAATGGCCCCGCCGTAATAGCCCCTTCGGGTTGGCTCGTATTTATCGATCAAGGTCATCGCATTGTGCTTGGGTGCACCGGAAAGCGTGCCTGCCGGAAACGTATCTGCTACCATCTGTTCCGTAGTAGCTACCCCATTCATCACGCCGGTTACTTTCGACACCAGGTGAATCACATGCGAATAGTATTGGATTTCTTTGAATTTCTCTACCGTTACTTCGTGACCATTGCGGCTGAGGTCGTTGCGCGCCAGGTCCACCAGCATCACATGCTCGGAGTTTTCCTTGGGGTCGTCAAACAGCTTTTTCGCCAGCTCAGCATCCGATTCGTCGTCACCTGTTCGGCGGAAAGTGCCCGCAATCGGGTAAATGGTGGCCTTGCCCTTGCCGATCACGATCTGCGCCTCGGGCGATGAGCCAAATATTTTAAAGCTTCCGTAGTCAAAATAAAACAGGTAGGGCGAAGGGTTAATGGCTCTCAAGGCCCGATACACATTGAACTCGTCTCCGCGGAAGCCCGACTGAAAGCGCCGGGACAGCACAATCTGGAAAATATCGCCGCGAAAACAGTGCTCTATTCCTTTGGTGACAATAGCCCTGTATTCTTCATCCGTAAGGTTGGATTCTTCATTATTGAGAGAGACAAAATCGAAGTATGGTATGTTTTTGCCTTTGATCAGGTAGCGGAGATCTTCCAGGTTGCTATCAGTAGGATGGCCTTCGGGCACGTGCTCGAAAAGGTACATCTCATTTTTAAAGTGATTAATGGCGATGACATTGCGGTATACTTTGTACACGATATCGGGAATCTTGTATTCATCATTCTTCCCTGTGTCGAACCGGATATCTTCAAAATGCTGCACGGCGTCGTATGCCACGTACCCGAAAAGGCCGTTGGTTATAAATTTAAAATCCAGCTTTTCGGCTTCGAATTGTTGCCTGAACTCCGAAAGCGCTTCTATCGCTTCGTGCTTGTACCCGATGGTCCGTGTCTCGATATTCCCGTCGGGATAGTCTATTTGAAGTTGGTTTCCCTTCAGGGTAAATCCTGCTATGGGATTGCAGCATATATAGCTAAAGCTGTTTTGCTCACCGTGGTAGTCAGAGCTCTCCAGCAAGATGACCCCTGTTAGTTTGTCCCTGAGCTTCAGGTAGATACTCACGGGTGTTACCACGTCGGCTATCTGCTTAATGTAGTTAGTTTTGAGTTTATAAGTTTTCAAGTTCGTAGAGATTTTAAACAAAAAAGGCCCACTGAACAGTGAGCCTTTTTTAGCCTATATTTTTTCTATAACGCACTCTGTTCAATGGCTTGAGATCACTCCATGCCACCACCAAAGACCGATATAGTTGATAAACTTCTTCATAGATGCGCAAATGTAGAAAAGGATTGTGCATCTGCAAAATTTTATTTCAAAATTTTTAAAAACCATCGTTATAAATAATGGCCACAACCCCGAATATGAAAGCAATTATTGATTATTAGCACAAAAAAGAATTAATTACAAAGTAATTTTTACCAAACGCACACAAAAATGGAAAACACCTACACCGCTTTTTTAAATATCTGGAACTACATTGTTTTGGGATTGTCTGTCCTCTCCCTTCTAACGGGCATTGTCATTTTCATTTACCACGCCGTGAAACAGGCCGCCATCAAAGAATACAAAGCTAAGTACGACTACCTGCGGGATTATGACTCAAAAATGATCTTCTATGGAATATTCGCCATTTCAATGGCCATCGCTTTATTTGCAAACACCCAGTACAAAGAAACGGTAACCGTGAGTGTAGCGTGGTTTTTCATCCGCCTTTTCATTTCCGTGGGAATAGGCACATTACTCGTGTACCTGGCCTACATGCTGCTCAAATACGCCTATCCTACCACCCTCAATAAAAAACTGAAAAAATGGCGGTACATGCCCCGGGTAAACCCAAAAACGGGCAATACCATGAAGCTGCTGAGCGAAGAAGAAGAAGATGTGCACCTGGATGAAGGAATGCAGGCGGAGGAGGATGTCTTTTCGGTGGACTACGATGTGTGGTTCGACCCGGAAACCAATGATGTGCACATTGAAAAATACCCCGGCCACCTGGAAGCCCAGCAATGCAACAGTTGCGGCTTTATGACGATGAAGCAGATCAGGGAAGAAATTCTGAAGCTGCCCACGGAAATGGAAGAAGGTGAAACGGTGAAATATTACCAGTGTTCATATTGCAAATCGAAAAGAACAAAAACCCTCAAGATAGCGAAAATAGAACCCGATGGTATTTATAAACTGCCCGATCACATCTTGTTCAAAGAAGATGAGAAGGTGCACGCCGTAACGGTAGAAATACACATAGGAAACGGCAAATCAAAGGTATACGAGTTCTCTTCGACAGAGCAAGCCAGCAACTTCCTGAAGGAATTTGAGATGGACAATATGGCCTGAGGACACACGCCAGCGAAGCCACATTTTTTTTAAGGATTCGAAGACCTCAAGCGCCTATGCCACCAGCATTGCGGCGCCAAACACACCGGCGCTATCGCCCAGTTGAGGCTTTAGAAAGACCGTGTCGAGCCGGTTGTTAAACACATGTTTTTTCACTCTTTCAACTCCTTCGTTGTACAGGAAATCGATGTTTCCCACGCCACCTCCCAACACGATGGCATCCGGATCTACAATGTTGATGACTACGGAGATCGCCTTTCCAAACATTTCCAGCAAACGATCTACGGTTTTCAAAGCTACGGGGTCACTTTTCTTGGACGCCAACTCCACGATTTCTTTCAGGTGTTTCTTTACTCCGGAATTCTCGAAGTAATAGAGTTCCAGGGCCGGACCGCTGATCACCTTCTCTACACAGCCAATCTTTCCACAGTAGCACTGTCCGCCGGAATCATCCAGAAAATTGTGCCCCCACTCGCCGCCAATACCCTGACGCCCCCCGATTATTTCGCCATTTACTACAAGTCCGCCGCCAACGCCTGTGCCCATGATAACACCAAACACCACCTTTGCTTCAGGAAACTCCTTGTGTACGGCGCCCATGCGGGCCTCGGCCAGCGCAAAACAGTTGGCATCGTTGACCATCGCTACCGGCATCCCGATAAGGGCTTCGAGGTCTTTCCTGAATGGCTTTCCGTTGAGGCAGGTGGTATTGCTGTTTTTCAGCGTCTTCAGAATGGGGTCAAGCGTGCCGGGCGTGCCAATACCAATTCTATCCGGCCGGTATCCCGACTCTTTTTCCAGTAGCCCGATCAATTTATTGATCTGGCCAAGGATATGATCATACCCAAACTTCTGTTCGGTAGGAACGCGCAGCCGGGATATTACATTGAAATTGCTTTTGTCAAGGATTACGCCTTCGATCTTCGTACCTCCGAGGTCGATGCCCCACAGGGTAGTTTGAGATTTACTTATTGTCATTTTGAGGAAATGGTATAAAAAATTAGCGGGACAAATATCCCGCTAATGTACTTCAAAATTCGTTACTTCCGCTTCAGAAGATTTTTTATGGTTTTTTCGGCTTCTTCTTTCGATTTATCGACCACTTCACCACCTTCTTCTCCCAGCTTCTTCTCCGCCTCTTTCTTCAGTTTTTCCTTCTCTTCTTCTACCGCTTTTTCTGCTTCCTTCTGAAGTTCTTCCTTCTTCTCCTCTGCTTTTTTCTCCAGTTCCTGCTTTTTCTCATCCACTTTTTTCTCCGCTTCGGCTTTTACTTTTTCAGCCTCTTTTTCCAGCTTTTGCTCAGCAGCGGTTTGCACAGATCCCTGGCCAAAGTCAATCGACTTGATCCGCACTTTGGGGTCGGTAACGGGGCCTGTCACCTGGAAGTCCACTTTTGCGCGGGAGGCCTCTACATTTTGGCCTGTTTGACTCGCTATGAAGCTGCTGAGCGCGGCGCCCACCTGCGCTGTTTCAATATCCGTGCGAATGGTGTAGTCCACCGTTTGGTCAAGGCCTATTCCGCCCTCTACATTGGCTACGCTCTTACCGAGCTTCACATCAAAGGGCTTCACCTTTGCCCAGCCGTCTTTTATTTCAGCGCTCATCACAACGTCTTTCAGCGTCATGTCTTCCGATGCCAGGCTCATTTTGGTGAGGCTGTTCATCTGGCCAATCAGCTTTGAATTTTTCACCGACGCTTCCGCAATTTTGATCAGGCCGCCACCGGCCACGGTAGTCAGATTGGGCATCATGTCTTTGCCCAGCAAGCCCGTCACACGGAAGTCGGTGTTGAAGTTTCCATCCATTTGCTTGGCGAAGGGCGCAAACGTTTTTACCACTTCAAATGCCTCAAAAGACATCGGTATGGAAAGGTCTTTTATGGAGAGCTTGTAATCGAAAAGCGGCTTTTCGGCATCATTTGCATCGTATTTTCCGTTCATCACCACGCGTCCGTTGAAAAGGCCGAAGCCCAGGTTTTCCATGTTCACCACACCGTCGCGTACAATGATGGCACCGCGCGCATCACTGAGCTGCAGGTTGTCATAGTATATTTTCTTAATATCTGAGCTGAAAACAAAATCGATATTCTTTGGCACCTGCACTACTTCCATGGGCACTGTGTCAGCTTCCTCTACGGTTTCTTCGCCCGTCATAAACTCGTTGATATCAATCTTGGTAGAATTCAGACTCATGTTTCCTTTGATGGTGGCATTGTCCGACAGCGCGTACTCCAGGTAATTCGAGAGGTGCCCTTTGATCTTGAAATCACTGGCCCCATAGCGGGAGTCAAAATCGTGTATCTCCAGGCGGTTGGGGTTAAAGGTTACCGTTGTCTTGGCGATAGTGAAGTCTTTAGGCAAGTCCGTGCTGTGATAAGTAAAATTGCTCAACTCCATTTTTCCACTGGTGGGCAGCCTGTCGTACCTTTCCGCCTCTACGTCCGAAAACTTACCCTTCGTCGTGATGTCTGCCAGTAACTTTCCTGCGTAGCTCATTCCTTCAATCGGATAGTACTCGTTGATGACAGCGAGGTCCAGCCCTCCATTGACGCTCAGATCCCAGGTATAGTCGTTCAGGTTATTAAACACCAGGGCTGCCTTGAACTCATCTTCAGCCATCTTTACGCTAAAGTCCTTTACTTCCAGTTGAAAATCTTCCATTTTTCCGGAAGCACAGGCCAGGGTAGATTGAAACTTCATATTTTCCAAGGCCTTGGGGAATTCTGCGTATTTAATATATCCATCCGCCAAAGACATGGCGCCTTTCAGCGAGGGGATGATTTGCCTGACGGAATCGTAAACGCCCTTAGCTTGCAAGTCTATTTTGTAAATCCCTTTCATTTCTATGCCCTCCATGGGAAACATCGTGCTCAGCTCTCCGAGATTCAGGCTTGCCTTTACATCGGCGTTCATATCGTAATCGCGGAGATTCTTGATAAGCAGTTTCATGTCTACCGGATTTTTGCCAAAATCGAGGTGAAACTGTTTGATGTCAATGGAAGTATTGTCGATCACTCCGTCGGCGCAGTCTACCAGCATATCCATGTTAATATTGGTAATGGCCGTAGGCAGATCGGGGTATTGTATCATGCCGTTTTGGACCTGCAACGACAGGTTGTAGGCCGGCATGGAATTGTCACTGTAAATGCCCTTCACAAAGCCTGAAAAAGACATCGTTCCCTCGGCTTTTACGCTTTCATATCCTTCCGTGAATGCGGCGGGAATCAGCGAATAGAGGCTCTTGATGCTTGCGTCTTCCGAAGAGAAGCGGATATCCATCTCCATGTCATCACCCGGCATAGCAAAATACCCGTCGAAACCCAGGGGAAAATCATTGACCTTGATTTTATTTTCTTTGAAAGTAAACTTCATATTGGCCAGGTCCATGTTAAGGGTCAGGTCGGCGATGATCTGCTGGCCGCTCAGGTACGTAACACCGTCGAAAGAGGTAACCACACTGCCGAATTTGCTGGTAGTGACCATGTCAAAAACATCCAGGGTGAAATCGCCCTTGCCTGTATGGTCTACCTCTTTTAGTTCCAGGTAATAAGGGAGGGTTTTATCGTGATAAACGATCCTTGAATTGGTGAGCGTCCATTTTTCTATGCCAATTTCCAGGTCGGTAGCGGTGGTGTCTGCCACTTCTTCTTCTTCGCCTGTTTCTTTTGCGATGTCGTAGTTGGCCGAGCCGTCCTCCAGCACCAGAATGTTTATCACTGCGTTGTCCAGGTTCAGGCTTTTTATGGTAGGCTTGTCGCCAAACAGGCTAAAAAGACCCACGGTGATGTCAAACTTCCCTACAGCCACCAGCGTGTCTTTTTCAAACTTATCTACGCCCACGATTCCAAAATCTGCCAGGCGTACTGTGGCGTTGGGGAAATTTCTGAACAGCGTGATGCCAAATTTCTCTGTGTCGAAATACACCCTGGCATTTAGGTTTTCAGACAGGGCGTTGTCGATGGCTGTTCTTATTTTATCTTTAAAAACAAAAGGCAAAACTACCGCTGAAACGAGGATCAGCGTAATGATGCTTATAAAAACGATCAGGATTTTTTTCATGGTAGTATTGAGTTAAGCGTTAGGCAAAATTAACGGTATTGCGCAGATAAAACGTGTGAATCTTTGGTTTAATATCACATTGGGACGGAAGGGGTTA
>CAYUJK010000205.1:0-6851 GCA_964444895.1 uncultured Roseivirgaceae bacterium | reverse complement strand
AGAAAGTTGATTACCGTTTGGATACCCAGTGGAATAGTGAGGTAGATAAGCCCGCTGAACATGGCATAGATGTAAATGTAGCCGATCTGTCGCTTATAGACCTTCAGCAGTCTTACGAGCCTCTGAATTGGCGAAAGTAGTTCTTGATTTTTTTCCATGTTATATATTTTCTGATCGTATGGAAGCAGTGACCATTTGCGTATAGAAATCTACAATTGCCTCAGCCGAATCTTGAAAATTGGTGAGCGACGGCAAATGACTGCGAAAGTAGTGCTGCAAGTGGGCACCCTCTATCGCCGTGGAAACGAGCGAATTTGCATACCGGTAGTTGGGATTGATCTCATGTACGATGTCTGCAATGCGCTTGCAAAGTCGCTTATACACGGCAAAAAAGCCTTCTTTGTTTTCCTGGTCGACCTCTTTGGTAAGGTAGGCCTTCGGCGATTCCGAGATTACAACTTCGTAAAGCTTTTCTGCATCGATACCGAGTGGCAACACCCTTTTTTGCTCCGGTAGTAACACCGTAGCAATCGCGATCTTCAGTCGCTCGCCTGCGGAGTGAATATTTGCTGTTGAAAATACCAGCTTATACTCCAGCCAGCACCAGTACCAATTGAGCAAATAAAGCAGCAACTTGTGCTTATTCTCAAAATACCGGTACAGGGTGCTTTCGGTGGAATTGATCTTGTCAGCGAGCTTTTTAAAGGTAAACTGTTCAAAACCAACCTCATGAATCATATCCAGCCCCACGGCCACAATGGCCTTTCCCAAATCACTCGATTCAGGGTTTTTCAGGAAAAGTTTATCATTTACTTTTACCGTTACCTGGTTCATCAATTCTTCCATATTGGGCGACTTTCTGCTATAAAACTAAAAAACACTAAAAAGGTTGTAATACTATATAAAAATAATAGTAATACTACCTTTTTTTCGAGTAAACCACTCTTTTAAGAAAGTGAATCAGGGTGTATTGCTTTCATAAGCTCAGGCCATTACGCCCTCCCTTCGTAGAGCCAGCACCCAAAAACGTCGCTGATTTTTGGCTAATGGTAGACTGGATTATGTAAAAAGGAAAAGTTTAATTTGATTTACCTAAAAGATCGTCATGCAAGAACCCGGTATCAGGAAGAGGATTCCCGTATTTATCCACGTGCTGGGGTGGGCCCTTTTCGGCATTATCCTGTTCGTGCTTGCACCACTCTCTCACGACGTGGTGCGCCCGCCGGAGTTTTGGACAAAGCAGGCCCTGATGTTCACACTGCTCTTATTGGCCTTCTATGCTAACTATTTCTACCTCATACCCAAGATCCTTTTCACCAATAATTTGCGCTTGTTTCTGCTGATCAATTTCCTGGCCGGGCTTGCCTATGTGGTACTTCTGATGATTTATGACGACTACACCAATATGGCCGAAGCGATGCACCGGGCATTCAGGCCAGGAAAACCGTACGTACCTCGACCGAGAAATTTCTACTGGGATGTGTCGCACCTAATCGTGTTCTACGTCACGGTCGGGATCGGTACAAGTATCGCCATTATCCGAAAATGGCAGGGCGACGAAAAGGAAAAGTTGCTGCTGGAGCAGGAAAAAACCAACTCCGAACTTTCCTATTTAAAAGCCCAGCTCAATCCTCACTTCTTCTTCAACACACTGAACAACATATACGCCCTCACCGGCATAGATGTAGATAAAGCGCAAACTGCTTTGCTCAAATTAAGTAGAATGATGCGCTACGTACTCTATGAAACAGAAAAGAACCACACGCTTCTCAACAGGGAAATAGAATTTCTAAGGGATTACATCGAGCTGATGAAAATACGGCTTTCGCCAAAAGTAAAACTCAACGTGGCTATGCCAGATGCCACTGAGGATATCGAGATAGCACCCATGCTGCTGCTACCTTTCATTGAAAACTGCTTTAAGCACGGGGTGAGTTCGCGGCACGAAAGTCAAATTGATATTTCTATTACACCCAAAAAAAACGAACTGACGCTCATTACTTGCAACACCATCTTTCATAGTACGGACAACACTCCCGAAGGGGATGCTAAAGGCATTGGCCTGGCCAACACGAAACGCCGGCTGGAGCTGCTGTATCCCGGAAGGTACCGACTTGAGATTGACGGGGAAAATCCGGAAAATCAATTCAAAGTTCACCTGGTGCTCACGCTAAACTAATATTCTTATGAAGTTGAAATGTATAGCCGTTGACGACGAGCCCCTGGCGCTGGATTTGATCGGGAAATTCATCCAAAAAACACCGTTCCTAAGCCTTGAAGCTGCTTTTGACAATGCCATTGACGCCATGGAGCACATAAGCCGGCACGCTACCGACCTTGCATTCTTAGACATTCAAATGCCCGACTTATCAGGAATGGAGCTCGCCCGGATACTGGACAAACAACCTGCTGGCAAAAAACCGAAAATTGTCTTCACCACAGCCTACGACCAATTTGCCATTGAAGGGTACAAAGTAGACGCCATGGACTACCTGCTGAAACCCTTTAGCTATGAAGAGTTTTTGAAAGCTGCTGCGAAGGTACAGGCACACTATCAACATCAGCGCGGGCTATCCGGCTCAAAAAATGACCAAACTGCCCAACCGGACTATATCTTCCTGAAAGTAGAATACCAACTGGTAAAAACCCTTCTAAACGACATCACTCATATAGAAGGTTATAAAGACTATGTGAAAGTTCACCTCGTAGGCAAGCCCCACCCCCTTCTGTCGCTCACGAGCATGAAAAACATGGAAGAGACACTCCCCGCTGACCGCTTTATGAGGGTTCACCGCTCGTTTATCATCAATCTTGATCACATCGAATCGGTGTCGCGAGGTGCGGTAAAAATCGGCAAAGCGCAGATCATCGTGAGTGAAAACTATAAAGATAAATTCACGGAGTTTTTGAACCAGAGGGGAGGCAAATAGGCACGAACACATCCGGAATAGTTTTCCATTAAAAAAGCCCCCGCCTTGCGGCAGAGGCTTTTGTATATATTGATTCACCTTACTTAAATTACTTTGCTGCGTGGAAGCGCTTTTCCACTTCTCCCCAGTTCACCACATTCCAAAAGGCTGCAATGTAGTCCGGGCGTTTGTTCTGGTATTTGAGGTAGTATGCATGCTCCCAAACGTCCAGTCCAAGGATTGGCGTTCCCTGCTTCTCAGCTACGTCCATCACGGGGTTGTCCTGGTTGGGCGTTGATGTCACGAATAGCTCTCCCTTGCTATCTACGCATAGCCATGCCCATCCTGATCCGAAACGGGTAGCTCCGGCATTTGAAAACTCCTGCTTGAAATTGTCAAATGATCCGAACTTTTTGTCGATAGCCGCCAGCAACTCGCCTCCGGGGGTGCCGCCGCCGTTGGGAGAAAGTACCGTCCAGAACAGAGAGTGGTTAAAGTGCCCGCCGCCGTTGTTCCTGATAGCTGGGGATAGCTTGCTGATAGATTTCATCAATTCTTCGAGTGATTTCCCTTCGGCGCCAGAGCCTTCAAGGGCTTTATTGAGATTAGTCACGTACGCGTTGTGGTGTTTCGTATGGTGAATGTTCATTGTCTGAGCGTCAATATGGGGCTCAAGGGCGTTTTCAGCATACGGTAATGATGGAAGTTCAAATGCCATAATTAAATTATGTTTAATCGGTTTAACATGTATTTATATAAACTAAACACTCATCAAATGGATAAGTTTTAGCGAAAACTGAATTTAGCTTCTAAATACCGGAGTCCCTAAGTTTAGCGAAAAAAAGATGTAAAAGTTGCGCCGAAGGCTCTTCAAGCACTCCTCCGGTAATCTTTGTTTTTGGATGTAGAATTTCATTTCCTGCCCTCAGAAAACCTCTCTTTGGGTCCGGTGCACCATAGTAGATCTCTTTCAATTGTGTCCAAAACGAAGCCCCGGCACACATAACGCATGGCTCAAGCGTCACGTACAATGTACATTCATTCAAAAACTTGCTGCCTAAGTAGTGCGAAGCTGCCGTAAAGGCCAGCATTTCTGCATGAGCGGTAGGGTCTTGCAGCAACTCTACCTGGTTATGCGCTTTTGCAATGATTTTATTGCGGCACACCACCACCGCTCCCACCGGTATTTCGCCGCCTTCAAAGGCCAACTGTGCCTGCTTGAGGGCCTCGTTCATGTAGTATTCCGGCGTTAAGGCATTCACTGACATTACTTCACTTTTACCCTGCCCATGATCTCATGCGCCGTACTCTGCCAGGTGTCCTTCCGTTTCAGTGGACAGGTGAAGCTAACGAGCACGGTATTATTGTTGTCCAGTATTGTATACAGAATCAAGGTGTACTTTCGTACATCTCCCTTGATGAGAAAAGACTCTTCGTCGTCTCTCACAGTAGATTCAAACTCAAACTGCACAAACCTACGACCGTTTATTTCGACAATATCTTCCTGGGTAAAGTTGACATCGCTGTACAGGTTGAAAATGGTAGACCGATAGAAATTTTTTAACATTTCCAGGTCGTTTTTCGCCCAAAGGGAGTACGACATGTTTACTGTAAAATCGACTTCGTAATTTTGATCAGTATAGAAAAGCAACGGCTTTCGGGCCGATAGCTGCCGGGCATTGATCTGCTCCTGGGAAAGCGACACAAAGCCAGAGGGGAGCGAAACGGTAATATTTTCGGTCACTTTTATCTTTACGAAATTATCCGCTTTAAACGCCCATAAAAGCGCTGCCACAGGAAGCAAAAAAAATACCTTTCTCATTTTTCTTTGTAATTAAAACCCGAAATAGTGCGGTCGATGATCTCGCAACAATCCAGCAGTTGCTTTTCGGTAATGACCAAGGGTGGTGCAAATCTAATAATATTACCGTGAGTTGGCTTGGCCAGCAGTCCGTTTTCTTTCAGCCGCATACAAATATTCCAGGCGGTATCACTGTCCGGAGCGTCGTCAATTTCTATGGCATTCAACAGTCCTTTTCCCCGCACTGCTTTCACTATGCCGTGCGTGCTTTTCAACCTGTTCATTTCCTGCCGAAAAATGCGCCCGAGTTTCATCGCATTGTCTGCCAGTTTTTCTTCCACAACTACGTTCAGCGCAGCCACCACCACGGCGCTTGCTATCGGGTTTCCGCCAAAAGTGGATCCATGCTCACCCGGTTTCAGGTTCATCATCACCTCGTCATCAGCCAACACCACAGATATCGGGTATACCCCTCCCGAAAGGGCTTTCCCCAAAATCAACAGATCGGGTTTAACATCTTCATAGTCGGAGGCCAGCCTCAAACCCGTGCGACCTACACCAGTCTGCACCTCATCTACCATCAGCAGTACGTTGTGTTTTTTGCACAGCTCTTCTGCTGACTTCAGGTATCCTTCGTCCGGCACGAAAACGCCCGCCTCCCCCAGGATCGGCTCCAGCCACAATCCACATACGTTGGGGTTTTGCAAAGCGGCTTCAACGGCCTGAATATCATTGTAAGGGATAATTTGAAAGCCCGGCATAAACGGGCCAAAATGGCGAGTAGCCAGAGAATCGGTAGACGCGGAAATAATGGTAGTGGTGCGGCCATGAAAGTTGTTTCTCACAGCCACTATTACAGCTTTATTTTGCGGAATTCCCTTTTTCAGGTATCCCCATTTGCGGGCGAGCTTGATAGCTGTTTCATTGGCCTCGGCCCCGGTATTCATAAAAAGGGCCTTGTTGTAGCCAAAATATTCGCAAACGAACTTCTCTGCCAAGCCCAGCTTATCGTTGTAGAAAGCGCGGGACGTCAGCGCCAGACGCCCGGCCTGCTCGATCAATGCCTTGAGAATTTTCGGGTGGCCATGTCCCTGATTCACTGCGCTGTATGCCGAGAGGAAGTCGTAGTATTTCCGGTCTTCCACGTCCCACACGAAAACCCCTTCACCCCTTGTAAGCACTACGGGCAAAGGGTGGTAGTTGTGCGCTCCAAAACGATTCTCCAGCTCGATGGCTTCTGTTTCTGTCATAGTATTTAATACGGAGTTTCAGGCATTCCCGACGGTAGCCGGCTAAGACACAGGTCGGCTTTCAGCAGATAAGCTGTCTGCTCTACCTGTCCAAATTAAATAATTTTCCGGGAAAACATTTTCGATATTACATTCATTGTCAAAAATCCCGAATACACTGGACCCTGAGCCTGACATGGAAGCATAGAGCGCTCCCCTTCGGTACAGTTCTTCTTTCACGTGTTTTACCTCAGGAAATTTTTCGAAAACGCCCGTCTCAAAGTCATTTCTCAGAAAATGCCTCCACTCTTCGATGGGCTTTCCGGTTAGAATACCCCCAATCCCGGGCTCCCGCTTTTGAGGCTTTACACCGGCATAAGCGGTCTTGGTATCGATGTGCAGATTCGGATATACAACCACCAGGAACTTTCCCCTTAAATCTACGGCAAGAGGGCTGAGCACGTCCCCTTTCTCCACTGCCAGGGAAGGCTCATTATCAATAAAAAACGCGCAGTCGCTGCCCAGCCTTGCGGCATAAAGCTTCAGTAAATCAGGCTCAAAAATCAGGTTGTATTTTTCGGAAAGGCCTTTTAGCAAAAAAGCAGCATCGGCAGATCCTCCTCCAAGGCCCGCACCAATGGGAATATTTTTGTGGAGATGAATGCTGATATTAGGCAGATTAAAATCCTTTTTTAAAAGTTGAAAAGCCTTCAGGCAAAGGTTTTGACCGGGATCGCCGGGAATGGGGATTCCGCTGGACTGAAAGCTCACCTTTTTTGATTCAACAAACTCAACTACGTCGCACCAGCCAATGGGAATAAAGCAACTCTCTATATTGTGAAACCCGTCTTTTCGCTTTTCTACAATAGTGAGTCCCAGATTAATTTTGGCATTGGGAAAAAGAATCATCGG
>CAYUJK010000204.1:3204-6865 GCA_964444895.1 uncultured Roseivirgaceae bacterium | reverse complement strand
AAGGGGCCAGTTTTTTTGTTGCTTTTTCAGATGGTTCGCTACCGGCAAAAACCCGGGAGAGCAGGTAGGCTCGTCATGCAAGCCTAAACCCCCGATAAAAAAAGCCAGGAAGATTGCTCCCCCCGGCTTTTCTTAAGTTAAAAAATCCAATTGGTACTGTTATATTCGTTCAGGCGCCAGTCCCCAGTGTTCTGGCGACCGCCACAGGCTCGAAAGAAGCAACTCGCGCATGTGCGTGTATTCTTTCGGCAACTTGTCAAACATCCGTTCGAAGAGTTCTTCATGAGCCAATATTTCGGCTTTCCAGGCTTCCCGGTCTATTTCCATAATCGATTCAAACTCCTCTTTTGAAAACTTCAGCCCGGTCCAGTCGATGTCTTCGTACCTTGGCATCCACCCAATCGGGCTTTCGATGGCGTACGCCCGCCCTTTAAGCCGCTGTACTATCCACTTCAGTACACGCATATTGTCTCCAAAGCCAGGCCATGCAAAATTTCCCTTTTCATCCTTGCGGAACCAGTTTACGCTGAAGATCCTCGGAGGATTAGGCAATTGCCGTCCAATTTTCAGCCAGTGGTTGAAATAGTCAGCCATGTGGTAGCCGCAGAAGGGGAGCATTGCAAATGGGTCGCGCCTCACCTGGCCTAACTGGCCAAAAGCAGCCGCTGTCATTTCCGATCCCATGGTAGAAGCCAGGTACACGCCAAAGTTCCAGTTAATGGCCTGGTAGATCAGCGGCACTACGGTGCTGCGTCTACCTCCAAAAATAAAGGCGCTGATGGGCACGCCGTTGGGATTTTCCCACTCGGAATCGATACATGGACACTGTGAAGCCGGTGCGGTGAAGCGTGCATTGGGGTGCGCAGCGGGTTTGCCGCTTGCCGGGTCGTATTTATTGCCTTGCCAGTCGATCAGGTCTTTGGGAGCTTCTTTGCTCATGCCTTCCCACCAAATGTCTCCGTCGGGCGTTACGCCCACGTTGGTGAAGATCGAATTTTTCGAGGCAGCAACCATCGCATTGGGGTTGGTCTTGGCGTTGGTACCGGGCGCCACGCCGAAGTAGCCGTACTCCGGGTTGATGGCATACAGCTTGCCATCTTTTCCGGGCTTGATCCAGGCAATGTCATCGCCCACGGTGGTCACTTTCCATCCGTCCATTTCTTTGGGAGGAATGAGCATGGCAAAGTTGGTTTTTCCGCAGGCACTGGGAAATGCCGCAGCGATATAGGTTTTGTTGCCTTCAGGATCTTCTACGCCAAGTATCAGCATGTGTTCGGCCAGCCAGCCCTCTTCTTTCGCCATGGTAGACGCTATGCGCAGGGCAAAACATTTCTTACCCAAAAGCGCGTTGCCACCATATCCCGATCCATAAGACTCGATGGCTCTGTCTTCAGGATAGTGTACAATGTATTTGGTGGTAGGATTGCACGGCCATTTTGCATCTTGCTGTCCCGGCTCCAGGGGAGCCCCTACTGAGTGTAGGCAGGGCACAAACTCACCGTTTTCTCCCAGTACGTCCAGCACTTTGGTGCCCACGCGGGTCATGATGTGCATATTTACTACCACATATTCTGAGTCCGTGATTTCCACACCTATTTGGGCAATGTTTGAGCCCACCGGCCCCATGCTAAAGGGGATCACATACATGGTGCGTCCACGCATAGAGCCCTTAAACAAGCCGCGCAGTGTTTGTTTCATTTCTTTCGGGTCTACCCAGTTGTTGGTAGGGCCCGCTTCTTCTTTGGTACGGCTGCAAATAAAGGTCTTGTCTTCAACACGTGCTACGTCGCTTGGGTCAGAATTACAGGCAAAACTGTTGGGCCATTTCTTTTCGTCAAGACGTGTAAAGGTGCCTTTTTCTACGAGTTTGTTGCACAGTTCATCGTATTCTTTTTTGGAGCCGTCGCACCAGTATATGTTATCCGGCTGACAGAGTTCTGCGGTTTCTTTTACCCATTGGAGCAGTTTTTTGTGTTTGAGGTTTCCGTTGAAATCTTTGATGACTTCGAAAGCAGATTTGCCATCTTGGTGGAGTGTGTCTTTGTGAATGGATACGCTTGCCATGATTTTTAAATTTTGAGTTAAATGCCTGTAGGCGAGTTGTGCCTTACTGTGAATTTCGATGCTAAATTAACGGACGCGCCCTGCGCAATCCATGACCAATGTCAGTTGCAGAAATGATTTTAGAAAGCTGGAGGAATATTGGGTTATTAGTTGGAGTAATTTATCAAGTTGTGGGTAGTTAAGCTAATGTTTGGCAGGAAAAAGCTTTTGCAGAAGTTTGAGCACAATTCCAAAGGGAACCCGGGGCGTAGTCTGCCACTCGGTTGGTTCCTTTTTCTCGCTAAATCATTTGTGTTTGTCGGTTTAATTCAGAAATTGAAAACGTATTGACCACGTCCTTTTTTTCAACCTAAATCCAAGCAAAAATGAACCTTCAGTCCCTTTTCTCCCACAAAAAATCGCTGATCATAGCAGTCAGTGCAGCGGTGGTGCTGATCGCCTCCTTTTTTATTTTAAGTCCTTTTGGGAGCGCTTCTGGGGAGACGAACAAAACCGTTGACCCTGCTTTTGCTGCCTATGTATCGGGCTACACAGCTGGTGTGGTGAGCAAAAACGCAACCATCGCCATTCAACTTGCGCAGGAAGTAGAAAGCTCACTGGTGCAGTATGAAGGCCCCGTTTCTACGCGACTTTTTCGGTTTGAGCCCTCCGTTGAAGGGCAGGCTTTTTGGGTGGATAACAGAACGGTGGAATTCCGGCCTTCGGCAAAGCTCAAATCAGGCCAAAGCTATAGGGTTAAATTTATGCTGTCCGAGTTGATGGACGTGCCAAAGAACCTTCGCGTGCTGGAATACTCCTTCCAAACCATAGCTCAGAATTATGATATCGAAATAGAGGGGATCAAAGCCTACGAGGAGAGCGATTTGAAGCGCCAAAAGGTGATGGGAGTGCTGAGCACAGCCGATGCCGCCGCCGATGATCAAGTGGAGCGTATGCTTTCGGCTGCACAGGATGGAAAGGCACTGAAGATTGCCTGGAACCACGGCGTGGGTGAAAACCGGCATGGCTTTACCATTGAGGAGGTAGCGCGAAAGGAAGACCCGGAAATTGTAGAAATAACAGTTGACGGAAAAAGTATAGAAGTCGATAAAAAAGAGACCTATGAGTACGAGATTCCAGCCCTGGGCGACTTTAAGATCATGGAAGCCAGGGTGGTGCAGAATCCCGAACAGTACTTGCTTCTGAGGTTTTCTGACCCTGTGCAGGAAAACCAAAACCTGGATGGTCTGGTAGAGATTCAGGGGCTGGCGCAACTGCGATTTATTATTAGTGAAAACGAAATCAGGGCGTATCCAAATGTCCGCCAAACGGGCAGCAAACAGGTAAAGGTGAACAGAAACATCAAAAATATATTGGGCTACAAACTCCAGGAAAGTTTCGCCCAACAGGTGGTGTTTGAGATGCTGAAGCCCCAGGTACGCTTTACTGGTAAGGGCAATATCCTGCCTTCTACTGACGGGCTGGTGCTGCCGTTTGAAGCAGTGAGCTTGAGGGCGGTAGAAGTAAACGTGTATAAAATTTATGAAAACAACATTGCCCAGTTTCTACAGGTAAATAATTACGATGGCTCAAACCAGATTCGGCGTGTGGCGGCCCC
>CAYUJK010000204.1:0-3104 GCA_964444895.1 uncultured Roseivirgaceae bacterium | reverse complement strand
GGCAGCAGCTATTGGGATGGCTACGAAGATTACTATTATTACGACGACTACAACTGGCAGGAGCGGGATAACCCCTGCCACAGCAGCTATTACTACGGTTCCCGCCATGCGGTTACCAAAAATATCCTGGCGTCTGATTTCGGTTTGTTGGCCAAACGAGGGGAAAAGGGCGAGTTGCTGGTGGTGGCCACCGACTTAAAATCGGCACAGCCGCTGTCAGGCGCTTCCATAGAAATATTTGACTATCAGCAGCAGATAATTGGTCAGGGTGTTACGGATGGCGAGGGCCTGGCTTCCATTGCTTTGGAGAAAAAGCCCTTCTTGCTGGTGGCCCGTCAAAACCGCCAAAAGGGATATTTGAAGCTTGACGATGGCAACTCGCTGTCGCTGAGCAATTTTGATGTTTCCGGTCAGGTAGTGCAGGAGGGCATCAAGGGATTCATTTACGGCGAACGAGGCGTGTGGCGTCCCGGCGACTCGCTGCATATCAGCTTTATGTTGGAGGATAAGCAGAAAATATTGCCTGCCGGGCACCCGGTAGTTTTTGAACTGATGAATCCTGCCGGGCAGCTTGCTACCCGGCTTGTGAAATCTGAGGCCGTCAACGGCATCTATTATTTTGGTGTTAAAACCTCTGAAAATGACCCCACCGGCGACTGGGCTGGCAAAGTGAAAGTAGGAGGGGCTACCTTTCAAAAGTCGCTGAAGGTGGAGACGGTAAAGCCCAACCGGTTAAAAATCAACCTCGACTTTGGCGTGGAGAGAATATCTTCGGGAAATGAAAGCGTGAGCGGCGACCTGGAGGTAAAATGGCTTCATGGCGCCGTGGCCAAAAATCTCAGGGCGGTCTTTGACGTGTTGCTTACACCTACTACCACCACCTTTAAAGGCTATCCCGGTCATTCTTTTGACGACCCCTCCAGGGAATTTTACCCCGAAACGGTGGAGGCATTTGACGGTCGCGTTAACGAGGAAGGAAAAGCAAAAGTCAATTTCAACCTCTCTACCGGCGACTATCCCCCCGGGGCTTTGATGGCGCACTTCAGCGGGCGCATATACGAGGAAGGGGGAGATTTCAGTGTAGATCGCTTTAGCATTCCTTACTATCCTTATACATCCTTTGTAGGGCTGCGCCTGCCGGAGGGAGACAGCCGCGGAATGCTCCTCACCGATACCACACACTATGTTGACGTTGTCACGGTAGACGCCAACGGAAAGCCGGTCTCGCGCGATAATCTCACTGTGGAAATCTTTAAGCTCGACTGGCGCTGGTGGTGGGACCAATCGGCCGGTAGTGCCAATTACATCAGCTCCCAGTTTCGCAGATCACTCGGCTCGGAAACGATTTCTACACGCAATGGCAAAGGCCAGGCAAAGTTCAGGGTGAATTATCCCGACTGGGGACGCTTTTATGTGCGGATTTGCGATCCGGTATCTAATCATTGTGCAGGAAAGGTGGTTTATGCCGATTGGCCCGGTTGGGCGGGCAGAGGAAAGCGCGATATACCCGGAGGGGCCACCATGCTCACCATGAGCGCCGAAAAAGAGAAATATGACGTAGGGGAGAACGTGCGTATCACTCTACCCGGTAGCGAAAATGGCAGAGCGCTGGTGAGCATTGAAAATGGTAGCAGGGTATTAAAAACCATGTGGATATCGACCAAAAAGGGCGAAAACCACTTTGAATTTTCGGCTACTGAAGAAATGTCACCAAATATTTATGTAAGTGTCTCCCTGTTGCAACCTCATAATCAAACGACTAACGACCTCCCGGTGAGGCTCTATGGGATTACGGGCGTTAAGGTTGAAAACCCAGAGACACATCTGAAGCCCCAAATTTCAATGCCCGATGTGCTGGAACCCGGCATGGATGTAACCCTAAAGGTGTCGGAAGCTTCCGGTAAGCCCATGGCCTACACCATAGCAGTGGTTGACGATGGGCTGCTGGACCTCACCCGTTTTAAAACACCTGATCCTTTTTCTGCTTTCTACGCCAAAGAGGCCTTGGGAGTGAAAACCTGGGATTTATTTGATGATGTGATCGGCGCGTATGGCGGTCGCATAGAGCGGCTGCTGGCCATAGGCGGCGATATGGAACTGAAGCAGGACGACGATGCCAGGGCTCAGCGGTTCAAGCCTGTGGTGAAATACCTGGGGCCTTTCTACCTGCAAAAAGGAAAGACAGCCAGCCATTCATTCACCATGCCGCAGTATGTGGGCTCCGTAAGGACGATGGTAGTAGCCGGAGATCGGGGAGCATACGGGTCTGCCGAAAAGACCACCCCCGTGCGGCAGCCGCTAATGGTGATGGCAACCATGCCCAGGGTGCTCGGCCCCGGTGAATCCCTGAAGCTCCCGGTGAATGTGTTTGCCATGGAGAAAGGACTCGGAAAAGTAGAGGTGGAGGTAAAGACGAACAAATACTTGTCGATTAGTGGAGGAAATAAGAAGGAACTCTATTTTGAACAGGAAGGAGACAAAATGGTGGAGTTTAACCTGGATGTGGCCGAGGAAACAGGGATAGCGACGGTAGAAATAATAGCGCGTGGTGGTAAAAAAACATCATTTGAAAAAATTGAGATTGATATCCGTAATCCCAATCCACCCGTAACGGAGGTGTATGCTGCAACGCTCGATCCCGGGAAGTCGTACGAAAAGGTATTTAATTCCATAGGGATACCAGGCACCAACAGCACTACGCTGGAGGTTTCCAATATTCCACCTATTAACCTTGAGGCTCGTATCAGGTACTTGATTCACTATCCTCACGGATGCTTGGAGCAAACCCTTTCAGCGGCATTTCCACAATTGTATTTAACAGAATTCATGCCCCTTCCCGACGAAAAGAAAAGGGAGATTGATGAAAATATTAAAGCGGCCATCGACAAGCTCAAAAATTTCCAGCTAAGCAACGGCGGTTTTGCCTACTGGCCCGGGCATCCGGCTACCCATGACTGGAGTTCCAGCTATGCAGGACACTTCTTGCTCGAAGCCAAAAATCGCGGCTACACCGTTCCTCCTTCGCTGATCAATAGCTGGAAAGATTACCAGCGTAAGGCAGCTAATAGCTGGGCCAAGGAAACCTATCGATTCAGCGACCTGGC
>CAYUJK010000203.1:0-6873 GCA_964444895.1 uncultured Roseivirgaceae bacterium | reverse complement strand
CTCGAACCGTCAGACGCCTTTTGTGTGGCTGATATTTTTAAATGCGTTTGCCCTGCAAAGTTCCTGCATGGGCAGTTTAAATCTTCAAAAATTATTAACCAAATTTAAATTGCACACATTGTTGTAAGTCGCTTTCATTTCACCAACTCCTCCATGAATGTCCAATCCTTATAGTCCATTTTGCATTCGCTGATCGCGTCCTTCACTAAATCATATTGTCTTATTGTCCAACGCAAATTGTATTTCATAAATGTTGTTAAGAAGGTCTTCCAGCCCAACTCTCCATTCATCATGATTGATTAGATCATCAGTGTTTGTTATAAACTTGTCTATTAATACTTTTTCTGTCTCTTGGAATCCATGCACTATCCTGTCAGATGAATCTTGTCCCAAGACCTGAATGTGTCTAAGAAAGTCTCTCGTCTTTATTTTTCCTTTTGAATCTAACATTGTCTAATGAAGCACAACGAATAGCTAAACGACACTTCCCTATAGATCGACACCTGCCGCTGTCCACAAGGTTTTATTACTTCTGATCGGCCCCAAAAAGTTTTGATCTATCAGCCTCGTTGTATTACCGGAAGGCAAAAAGCCCTTCAATTTATTTTAAAATAGTTGAAAATTTAACGTAAGGTACGGAAAACGTTGACGAGGTTTATGAACCTCGTCAACGTTTGTAAACAGTGTAATAATACCAAATTCGGAGTTGGATAGAAGGCTAAGTCAGTACCGCCTGAAAACTGGCTCTCCAGACGCGAATCCTAAGGTTTCTCACGTCTATGGTTTAAAGACAATTCTTAGTCCTTTTCAAAATCGCTTTTGTCCACTGAATTCCATTGCCTCTCCTTTTCCAAACCCGTAGCTGATACCCGCGGTAATGAAACGACCCGGCATCCTATAGTTGTAAAGGTAGAACGAGGGCTGGAGTGCCTCCGATTCAAAAATTCTGGTAGCGAACAAATCACGAATGCTGAGGTTGATGATTGTTCTTCCATCTGCCACTTTCTTTCGCAACCCGAGGTCTACGAACATATAACCCGATATTTCCTGCTGAAACGTCTGAAGGCCAGATCGATAGTTGCCCGTAACTTCAAAATCTATTTTAGCTGGCAACTTAAATTTCGTAGTGGCCCGGGCTGTCCACTGATCAGCTGAAAAATCAAACGAGGTGGACTCAAAAGCGCCCCGCCTCTGAAAATAGTTGTAGTTAAAATCGCCATTGAGGGCCCACCAACTAAACGGGTTGAACTTAACATTTACCTCAACACCGGTTGTCCCGTTTGTTCCCAAGTTGGTGGGTTTTGAAATACTTATGTTGTCTTCAAATGTGGCTACATTTTCTACCACATCTGTGGTAATCCTGTAGTACAAAGCGGCATTTAAAGATACTAGACCATAGTCGAAAATGCCATTTGCTTCGTACGAGTCAGTAAACTCGGGTTTTAGTGTGGGGTTTCCGGTACGTATACTGAAATTATTGCGAATGTTGAAAAACGGATTCAGGTCCCACAGCCCCGGGCGCGAGATGCGTCGCGAGTAGCCAACCTGCATTGAAAAATGATCAGCCATCCTGTACGAAGTATGAACGGTAGGAAACAAATTGGAAAACAGCTGGCGGTTCTGCTGGCGAGTGTTGACGAGGAGAGTCATCAAATCCGTATTTTCCCACCTGACCCCAAGCTTCACTCCCAGCTTATCGCCCTCGTAAGCTCCTGTGCTATACACACCGAGCACTGCCTGGCTGTATTCAAAAGTGTTCGTAAACTGTGGGTTCGGGGTCCAGCTATTATCTTCCCAATTGTCCACTCCGAAATCATTATTGACACTCGTAGACACAAACTGCGCGCCGGCTTCCCAGGTAATCTGTTGTGTGAGTGGGCGAGCATAGTCCAGCTTAAAGGTGTACTCAGCTTCCAAAAAGTCGGTGTGGGTCAGCTGCTGCTCGTTCATCGGCTCATCTCCCTGTAAGGGTGTATTTAGAAATGCAGATGACTGGCTTTTACCAAAATAGCTTCCCAAAGCGCTGAACAAAAGAGTATGTTCATCGTCGTCAGAAAAATCTCTTTTATACTGTAGTTCATACTGCCATTTTGGATTTTCAGCTTCTGTCTTCTCGCTTCGGTTCCATTGGGAAATGAGTGTACTGGAATTGTCAAATGCGCTGAATTCAGTATGAGACGATTCACCCTCCCACTCGTAGGCAAGGTGTCCTGTGAGAGAGAGTACATTTTGTGCATTTATGTGATAATCCGTACCTACTATGACATTAATGAAGGACTCATTTTTCTCACTTTCGCCTTCGCTGTTGATTGTGGAACCGTTTGACAAATTCTCATTTACTGTCTTATTTATTGAAGGAAAAGTTCTGCGGCCAACGCCCAATTGGCTGAAAAGATTGAATTTCTGTGTTCTGTGGTTCAGAGATAGCCCCAGGCTGTGATTATTGGGCAGGCCGGTATTCAATGTCAGTGAGCCGTTTAGCCCTCTATTTTCTTCCTTTTTCAGCACAATATTGATGATTCCTGAGGTTCCTTCTGCATCGTATTTGGCAGATGGGTTGGTTATTACTTCAATACGTTCTATCATATCGGCAGTGAGTGTGCCCAGCGCATTCCCCTGTTCGCTGGCAAGAACTGACGGCTTCCCATTCACCAGTATCTGTACCCCTGCTGCTCCCCGGAGGCGAATTTGCCCCTCTATGTCGACGGTAACTGATGGCACATTATTCAATACTTCCAATGCGCTGGCCCCAGTGCTGCTAAGATCCTGCCCTACGTTAAAAACACGTTTATCGAGCTTAAACACAGTTTGAGATTTGTCTCCTACCACCACTACTTCCTCGAGCACTTCGGTATCTTCAGAAAGCATGATCACACCCAGGTTCACCCTATTATTCTCTATGTCAAAATCCGTAATCCGGGTCTCCACAAAACCAATAAAACCGATTTCAACGATAACGTATTTAGAGCCGGTCTCCAGGGCGAAAACCCCTTCAGTAGACGTGACTGTGCCATTAATTAGCTGATTGGTACCTGCATCCAGAAGTTTTACCGTGGCGTATTCCAACGGCAGCTTGCTCCCATTCTCTACCACCTTTCCGGTAATAGTAATAGTATTTTGCTGCGCCATCAAACTGTGAAAGCCTGCAAAAAGTATCGTTAGAAAGAGTATTGTTTTCATAATTGAAATACTTTTGATGAATGACACAAAAGAAATGGTATCTAAACGGTCGGGAAAATAAATTCTTTGAACGACAATACTTTTAGTGTCAACAGCAATACGTGGTATGCGACCTTGAATTTGCTGAACGGCGGTTCAAAAGTGTCGTTTACCGGTTTTGTTTTATCACCTGAGCATAAATACCGATTTTAGAGCTATGACTAAAAGTAAAAGAGCTTTTTATCTTTCCGGAAGGGAATTTCTCTTTCAATTGACATTGCATATCATTGTGCTTGTTTTTTACGCATTAGACTCCGAACATCCTGTGTATCACTATAAAATAGAATTCTATAAAATCGTTTTCTTTCTTCATTATGCTCTTGCAAACGCCTTGATCAGCTATGTGCTACTTCCCCGCTTTTTATATAAAAAAAAATATTTGCCATTTGTGGGTTTTATCCTCCTGGTCATTTTGTGGGTAATTGGGGTGGAAGAGTTGATCTTGGAGCAAATTTTTTTTACCGACTCCAGGGGAGCAAGTTTTCCGGGCATATTATTTACCCTCGGTCAGATATTACCCATTATAGCTATTTTGTCGGGCTTTAAATTTGGGTGGGATGCCTTCGCCAAACAGCGCCAGGTAGAAGTACTGAAAAATAAGGTTACAGAGAGTGAGCTGGAGTTTCTAAAGTCCCAGATCAACCCCCATTTTCTGTTTAACAACCTCAACAATCTGTACGCTCATGCGATCGAGAATTCCCCAAAGACTCCAGCTATTATCCTCGAACTAAGCGCAGTGTTACGCTATATGCTTTATGAATGTAAAGAACCGTCAGTTTCACTCAATAAGGAAATTGAACACCTCAAGAACTTTACACGGCTGTATGAACTGCAGATAGAACAACGTGGTTCCATTAGCTTTGAAGCCCTACATATACGATCAGGATACAAGATTGCCCCATTGATATTGATCACCTTTATCGAAAATGCATTCAAGCACAGTCAATCTGGACAGTCATCGGGAATTTTGATACGTATTTTCATTGAGTTATCCGAAGATGGTACATTGCTTTTCTGTTGCAAAAACAATTTTGTACCAGTCGAAAGTATCGACATGACGGCAAAAGGCATTGGACTACAAAACGTACAGAAGCGCCTGGAACTGCTCTATCCTGGTGATCACCAGTTGAGCATAACCCAAAACGAAAGAGAATATGAGGTTCGTTTATCTTTGAAATTGAAAAAAGACAAGTAGAAAATGAATTGCATCATCATAGAAGATCAACCCCCGGCACAGCGGATTCTGAAAAAATATATTGAGGATATGGGCTCACTGCAACTGAAAGCTACCTTTGCAGATGCCATCCAGGCTATGGAGTATTTGAAATCAGAAAAAATAGACCTTATTTTCCTGGACATCCACCTGCCCAGGATTTCTGGCATAGACCTCCTCAAAACCATGCCACAACTACCACCCGTCATTTTGACCACCGCTTTCTCCGAATATGCATTAGAGAGTTATGATTTTAATGTGGTAGACTATCTGCTAAAGCCGTTTTCGTTTCAACGCTTTGTTAAGGCTGTGGCTAAGGTGCCACAAAAAAAAAGCCTGGGTGGCCCCGAACATACTACCCCTGCCAAAACGCAAGTAGCTCCCTCAGAGATATTTATTAAATCTGGCTATGAACATATCAGGATTGCGGTGGACGACATTATTTACATCAAGTCTGACGCTGACTACAGCGAAATACACCTACCTAACAAGAAACACCTTTCTTCAGATCCCTTGCGAAAATGGCTGGAAACACTAAGCCAAACGCAATTTGCCAGAGTACATAAGTCATACATCGTCAACGTATCCATGATCACCAAAATAGTTGGCAACGAACTCTACATGAAAAACAATGCTGTGATTCCCATTGGCAGGGCGTACAAGGACGGATTTTCTGAAAGATTTTTAAGCTCACAATAAGTACCCCTCCGGGCGACTGGAATATTTTCAGGTAATATTCACTACCCTGTTCAAGGCCTTTACGATGTGGTTTTTGGAGTTGTTAAACTTTCGCGAATTGGCTTTTCCCACATGCTCACGCGTAGTCTCATGACACTTTTTACACGCTTCCGGCAAATCCTTCTGGTAGTGACGCCGGCGCAAATCCCGAATGGGCCGGGACTGCCAGATATCACTCAGGCTGCTATGCTTCACATTGCCCATCATTTCGTTTTTTCCATACAGAAAATTATAGGCGCACAGCCGCACACGGCCGTCGTAATTCAAATGAGCATAAAAGAAGATGTCCGTACAACGGTTATATCCCCTTTCTGAAGCCGATTGAATGGTAGTATGCAAGGTATTGAAGGTAACCTGATCGGAAAACCTAATCCATTTAGTGTTAAAAGCTTCAATATCCCGCTCCGTATAGTTAGGCAAAATGACGTTGCGAATGCAAACCATCGGATATTTTAGCCCCACCCTATTCCGATATTCGTAAAACTCTACAATATTCCTGGCCAAGTGATCGTAGTTCGCTCCTTTCCTGATCTTATTGAAAGACGCTCCATCCAAACCGTCTACCGACACGCCAATAATATCGATATCCCAGGAGACGATCTCCTCAAAGGAAAATAGCTCAAATAAAGCGCCGTTCGTGGTAATTTCTATCTTGATTCTTTTACCCGAAGCATACGCCATCATTTCGCTAAAGTGCGGGTGCAATGTAGGCTCGCCCTGCCCCACTATCCGCAGAAAAGCGACAGGGTAGCCTGCCATTTCATCGATTATCTTTTTGAAAACGTCCACATCCATGAAGCCCACTTCCCGCTCCATCAGCTGCGTACGATGGCAGTGTACACAACCGAGGTTACACTCATTGGTAAGCTCCACTTCTACTATATGTGGACGGCTAATACGAGGCATCATTTTGGGTACTCGCCAGTACAAAAAAATATAGGCCTTTCGATACAGAGCAGCCACAGATTGACGCAGCAAGCCTTTTTTTACTAACTTCATAAAATGGATGTCAATTAATATAAAAAAGCGATAGAGGAATCGTTCCTTATTTTCACCGCCTAAACAAAAAAGAAATAAATCGAAGTGTTAAAATAACTGTATTTTTATCCAATACAAAGGGCATTCTCAATAAAAAGAGGGAGGTCAATTTCCAGGGTTCTGTGCGGGGGACGGAAGGAAAACGTTGACGAGGTTTCTGAACCTCGTCAACGTTTGTCACTCAAGGTGTTCCTCCCTGAGAGTCCCCGGGGAACTAAACCGCCGGCTGGCGGAAGAGTGCGGCAATCTGGCGCAGACTGAGGACTATTCTTTAGCTGCATGTTTATGTATGGCTACTATAACTTTGACAAAGTTGGCAGCACTTTATTGTGAAATGAAAGTAACTCCATCGCTCACTGACAAATAACTGGCTGTTATTTTTTGCTTGATAAAAAACCACCGCCTCCCGGCCAACGGGAGAGCCGGAAGAGTGGTGGAATTGGAAATATACCCTACGTGGACGAGCCACCGAAGCTTGTTCGGGACGAGCACAACTAAACAGGAATTGGTGGAATAATGAACGCTCTATTCTTGCCGATACTTTCGGGATCCATCATTCCATTATCCTATTATCCTATTATCCCATCATTTCATTTTCTGCCAAAAAAAGCAGGAATTTGAAAGATAGGTAAAACAGACTAATGCCAGTTCGTCCTGCCCGGCGG
>CAYUJK010000202.1:5198-6883 GCA_964444895.1 uncultured Roseivirgaceae bacterium | reverse complement strand
ACCACCACGGCCTACATGGGAGGCAGCGATGTGGAATATTCTCCCCTGAACCCCATCGTCAACCACGGAGCGCAAACATCGGTTGAAGGCAACGACAATCGCATCGCTGTTACCGCCGACAGGCTTTCATTCTTCTCTGCACCGACCATTGGTTATGTGAATGTGCCTTTTACAGCAGAGGTGCATGCAGTCGATGAGCTGGGTAATGTAGATGTGGATGCCACCGGCGAAATAAGCCTTGATCACTCGGGAACGGGAATACTCACCGGGGCCGAACCCAGGATGATGTCGGGTGGTGAAGTGTTTTTCCCGGGTCTTAGCTATGACAAGCAGGAAACAATAGATCTGCTCACAATCTCGCCCTACGCCGTCGAAGCTACAAGGGAAAGTATTCCTTTCAATAATGTTCTGGCGCTATATGATTTCACTGGCTACCACCTGGGAAATGACGGCTCAGCCGCTCCTTCCTGGCAATCAAGCGGTATAGAAGTATCTGCGTTTAGCCTGGGGTCAAATCTGGGCCCTTTATCCAGACCTGCACACGATGCTTTCAGTTGCAGGGGCTTCAGTTCCTCCATCGCCGCGCCCACCAATCACTATTACCTCGAATTTACCTTTACACCTGAGGGCCAAAACCTTTTCGACGTCGCATCCCTTCAATTCGCCGCGAGGCGTTCCGGTCAAGGACCAAAAAACCTGGCCGTCAGATCCAATAGAGAAGGAAATTTTAGCGTCGATATCAACCCCGTGGTCATTGCAGTGGAGGAAAACTTCGCTGCCTACAACATTCCACTTTCCGGGTACGGCAATTTATCGGAGCCGGTAACCTTCAGAATTTACGGCTATAACTCAGGTAGCGCTAACGGCAGCCTGCGCATAGATGACCTCGTTGTCTTCGGTACGCTGCACGACGAAACATTGCCGTCTTTTCACGAGGGGTATCCCTTTACCGGTTTGATGACCACCACTTCGTTTGAACTTTATTTGTCAACAGATGAAGAATGCCTGTTGCACTACCTTTTGCTCGATTCAGAAGCGCCTTTTCCGACGTCCTTGGAGGTGATCAACCATGCCACAGGGACTTTCCAGGTGGTGGAACAGGACACCGAATATTCACTCGCCATCCAGGGGCTGACTTCTTCTCAGGCTTACAATCTTTATATAGTGCTCGAAGACGAATCCGGGAATTACGCTGAAGAGCCCATCCTGCTCGAAGGCATCGTTACCGCCAATGACAATTCCGGCGTTGCCGATCTTTCTCCCCAAATCGTTGGCGAGCCTATCGCTTCCACTCGCACGAATGCCGAAGAAATGGTGGAGGTATTTGCCTTTCGCGTCAGTGACAATGGCGTAGAAGCCCCAGCAGATGATGGACTTCCTACCGTGATCAATACCCTTACCATTGTGCCGGGGCCGGACAACAACGCTTCCTGGGCGGGGACCATTGCTGGTGTGAGCCTGAGAAACAGGGAAACGGACGAGTTGATCACCTGGCAAGATACCGTCATTGCCGACGATCTTATACAATTCACTTTCAGCGAAAACGACTTAATCATTCCACCCAACGAGATGGTAGAACTGGGGCTTTCCGTGTGGTTACGCTCTACCGTCAATGACAACGAGCAACTGCAATTTCAACTACCAAACGGCGTGGAAAACCCAAACGGTTGGGCGGCATATCCCGA
>CAYUJK010000202.1:0-5098 GCA_964444895.1 uncultured Roseivirgaceae bacterium | reverse complement strand
ATTGGCGAAGGAGAGATTTTCCGGGTGCAGGGCAGCCTGCCTGTAACCGGAAATGTTCAAATAGCTGAAGGTGGCGAACTGATCATGAACCCGGGGTCAGAACTCCGCCTGACGGGAAATTTCAACTGCAACGGGCAGTTTACCGACAATGGCGGAACTTTGGTTTTCAACGGTATTGAAAACCAAACCATCAGCGCTGCATCCATCCTTCGAATCCACAATCTTACAATCGCCGCCTCTTCATCTGTTGCCAATGAAACCGATATCGAGCTTGTCAACACCCTGAAAATACATGAAAACGCGGTCTTTGATGCCGACGGGGATTCTGACAACAGGGAGTTCATTCTTTTAAGTACGGCCAACAATACCGCCCGGATTGCTGCTGTGGAAAGCAGCGCTGCACTCAACGGAAACCTTACTTTGCAACGATTCATCCGGCACCGTGGCAACGCCGGCTGGCATTTCCTTACCACACCGCTCAAAGGGCAAACCGTGGCCAATTGGCAGGACAATCTTCGCATCCAGGGGCTCGACAATTTTCATCCGGGTGCCGCCAAAGTACTATTCCACTACCAGGAGCCCATAGGCACCAACTCCTCGCAGGGTGCGGAAGGATGGACGCCCATCACTACGCACGAAACCGCTATTTCCGGGGAGGGCCTGCGAATGTACATTTTCAATTCGGCCTTTCGCAACGGCGGATTGGTCATCGACAACAAGGGCGAACCCTTTATCGGCGACGGCATCTCTGCCAGTGGGGCACACCAACAACCCCTCAGCTTCACCCCGACAGCTTACGATGGTGGAGGGTGGAACCTCATCGCCAATCCGTACCCCTGCGAGATCGACTGGAACCTGGTAGAGTTTTCTGGCGACGTAAACAACGCCCTGTATATATGGGATGCTGACAACCGGCGGTATTCCGCATTTGTAAACGGCGCTTCCATCAACAACGGCCCACAGTACATTGCCTCAGGGCGGTCTTTTTTCGTCAAGGCCACCGGCCCCGGTCAGTCCATCACTTTTAGGGAATCGGTGAAGGCGACAGGTCATGGAAATACCTTTAACCGGGAAGGTAGCCCTTCTGAGCTGCTACGCATTCAACTTACCACCGTGGGGGGTATTTCAGATGAAACACTTATCCGATTCGATGAGCAAGCTACCAAAGGCTTTGACCCACGGTGGGATGCCTATAAATTGAAGTCGTCTGTGAACCTCGCCTCCAAAACAGAAGCTAACGAGGTACTGGCCATCAATACGATGCCGTCATTGCACCGTGGAATCACCACTATCCCGTTGGAAATAGACCTGGCAGAAGCGGACGGCTTCTACCTTTCGTTCTCGCTTCAACATGCCGGGAATCTGCCAAGTATTTATTTAAAGGACAAATCCCGGCAACAAATCACCCGGATAGAAACGGGCAAAAAGTTTTATTTCAGAATTAAGAAGGAGGAGTTGGAAGCGACAAAGGATCGATTTGAGATCATCTTAGCAGCCCCTGTTCAGCTCTTTCCGGAGGGCGACACAGCGCGGTTTGGCGAGGAAGTAGTGGTGCCGGTAAAATCGAATGAATTGGTGGATGTGGCCCGCTTGAAGGCGACCGTTCAGTGGGATCCCGAAAAGCTAATATTTCTCCGCGTGGAGACGGCTGATATTGACAGTACGGCTTTTGATAGAACACAAACTTCGGGCGGCCGGCTGTCGCTGGACTGGCAGGAAGTGGCAGCCGGCGCGCCAAAAGATGATTCGACACTCTTTACCATTCGGTTTCGCATTCAGGCAAACGTGCAGGACGCAGGTGTTAGCCTGGCATCGGGAGATTGTGAAGCATGGAGTGCGGATAGTATCCAGTTTCCTGTATCCGGGGCTGGAGAGGCTGTGGTCAGGATCATGCGGCGTGGGCTACTTAGCGGGCATATAGCAACAGGAAATGGCGACAGCGTGCCTGGAATAACCCTCCGCTTAAACGGGCAAAGCACCACCCTGGCCCAAACGGACCATTCCGGCGAATACCGGTTTGATATTTATGAAGCTGACACATATACCTTGGGCCTTTCCGATGATGTTCAGAATCAAAATAGCAGTGTTGACCTGGCAGACCTCGTGCTAATGCAGCAATTTCTGAACGGCCAGCACCGATTTGAAGACCCCTTCAGTCTGATAGCAGCGGATGCGGATGGGTCAAGGGCAATTGACGAAAATGACTTTGTCTTTCTTAAAAGCTTGCTCCTGAAAAAAGCAAATCCCGAAATGAAGCCTTGGGTAATAATTCCCGAAGGTGCCGAAGTGTCGCAAGATCCCCTTAGCTATCCTGAAGAAATAGAAATCAATTTTTCAGAAGAATTAAACCTGGATTTTACTGCCCTAAAACCAGGCGATGCAAACCTGAGTTACCCCCAGCTGGAATCCATAGTGGGTGTAGTAGACTTACGGCTAAAAAAAGCTTCAAACAGGGAATTTACCTTGAACATGGTGGAATCTGCTGATCTGCATGCCCTTCGCCTTACAATCAACTGGGATCCCGAAAACCAGGAAATAGAAGGTGTAGACATCGGAACGGCTGGAGGGCATGTGGATTACTATGAGATTTCACCCGGTAAAATGACCGTTCTATGGGAGGCAGGTACAGGAAACGCCATGCCTATTCAATCTGGAGAAACACTTCTCCGCTTTGCCGTTAAAACCACCGAAGAAAGTGGCAACCTGTCGCTTTCGCCTCTCGATCACGACAATACTGCCCTGGATGCCGGTATGAGGACACTCGCCATCTCCGCCTCAGGCCAAGTTACTGATCTCAAAAAAATGGAAGACTTCACTCTACTTCCAAACTATCCCAACCCGGTAAACAATGCTACCGTCATCAGGTTTTACCTGCCTAATCCGGAAAAAGGAATAGTTGAGATACATGATGTGATGGGAACAAACATCTACCGGCATGTTGGGGATTTTCAGGAAGGTTGGAACGAAATTATTTGGCAAAAACCTGATAATATCTCCTCAGGAATTTACCTGTACTCCTTCACTGGCGGAAAATGGAGCCAGGTGAGAAAGCTGATCACAGAATGAATAAATTCAGAATCACGGGCCTTATTCGCAGGGTAAAATTTTCTTTGTCATTATTATGAAAACACAAATCTTTCGCTACATTTGCCACCGTTTTCCAAAATGAATTTAACCATTTCAAATATCGTCGCCATTGTCATTGCAGCGGTCGCTGTTGCAATCAGGGCACGGTATTGACGAAATTTTTGACCAGAACCTCAAAAATTTGAAAGCCGGCCCGCAAAGCCGGCTTTTTTTGTGCCTAAAAAATGAATACGTACATACATATCGCCATCGTCGTCATCTCAGCAGTCATTCACAGCAGCAGCGGGTGAGGGTGGTATGTCATGTTCCTGAAAAAGGCCCTTCTCACCCGCGTGGGAAGGGCCTTTTTTATTTTCCGGCTACCTGGTCCCGGAATATTCGCAGAGAAATGTATAACCGTTTAAACATAATGATCAATGAAAACAAATGAAGAACCGCAGCGCGGGGAGCATCCTCCCTTCGCTCATCGCATGCACCACATTCCCAAATCGTTTATCCGTGAAATGCTGAAGACAGCCGAATCCAGGGGTGTCATTTCATTTGCCGGCGGACTTCCCGATGAAAAGCTAATCCCGACTAAAGCGCTGACGGAAGCCTTCCAATCAGCCGTACAGCGGTATGGAGACAAGCTGTTTCAATACGCCAATTCGGAGGGCTTCCTACCACTTAGGGAGTGGATTGCCCGCCGGTATCGGGAGCAATACGCGATGGAGGTAAGCGCAGGAGACATCCTCATCACCAATGGCTCCCAGCAGGCTATTGACTTGCTGGGTAAGGTGTTTATTGAGAAAGGAGATCACATAGTAATAGAGCAGCCGGGCTACCTCGGCGCCATACAGTCGCTGATGCACTACGAACCTGGGTTAGTAGGCGTACCCATAGACTCGGAGGGCATTGACGCCCAGGCACTGGCGCAGGCATTGGACACACACCAAGTGAAAATGATGCACCTTATACCCAACTTTCAAAACCCCTCGGGTGTTTCTTACTCGCTGCAGCGGCGGCACGAGGTACTGGCCATCTTGGAAGGGCGCTCCACGCTGCTCGTAGAAGATGACCCCTACGGAGAGCTGTACTTTGACGACTTTGTGGTCAATACACCGATAAAAAAATACCTCGGCGCCAGGGGCGTATTGCTGGGGTCATTTTCAAAAACACTGTCGCCGGGAATGCGACTTGGATGGATGGTGGCTTCGCCAGCTATTATGGATAAGCTGGTAATAGCCAAGCAGGCCAGCGATCTTCATACCAACAACCTGGCGCAAATGATGACCTACGAATACCTGGTTGGCAATGACTACGAAGCACACCTGTACACGATCAGGAACTGCTACCGGGGCCGTCGTGACTGCATGGTGAACGCCATGGAAAGGTATTGGCCGGGCGAAGTTTCCTTTTCTATTCCCCAGGGAGGTATGTTTCTGTGGTGCCGCCTGCCGGAGGGGATTTCAGCTACGCGGTTGGTGCAGCTCACCATGGACGCCGGTGTGGTGATGGTTCCCGGATCGGTGTTTTTTACCGAAAAGAGCAATGATCAGTGCTTTCGCATGAATTTTTCAAAATCTACCGAAGAAGAAATAGAAAGAGGAGTGAAGATTATCGGGGATAGTATTGCATATTTAAACTCCAAAAACAAAGTGTATCACTATGCTGATTCAGGAAGCGCAAAAGCAGGTGGATGAGTGGATTAAAACCTATGGTGTCCGCTATTTCAACGAACTTACCAATATGGCCATGCTCACCGAAGAAGTAGGCGAGCTAGCCCGGATCATTGCCCGGAAGTACGGCGAGCAGTCATTCAAAGAAAGCGATAAAGCCAGGAACCTGGCTGACGAGATGGCTGACGTACTCTGGGTGTTGATCTGCCTGGCCAACCAAACAGGCGTGGATCTTACCGAGGCCTTCCGCAAAAACCTCGAAAAAAAGACTCAAAGGGATAAAGACCGGCATAAGAGCAATGAGAAGCTGGGGTGAGTTGGTTAGTCGTTATTTGTTATTGGGTTATTGGGTT
>CAYUJK010000201.1:5513-6947 GCA_964444895.1 uncultured Roseivirgaceae bacterium | reverse complement strand
GTGATTCAAAAACGCATCAAGCGGTTCAAAGGCGATGACTTTGACTACCTTCTCACCAACAACCCCGACGAACTCCGCGACCAGCTCATTCGCGAATTTCCGCACGACAAGAAGGGTATCATCCGATTTTTCAAGGCAGCCCGGCGGATAGGCTTGTCGTTTTACAATTCGGGCAATGTACTTCGTTCAGAGCACTCGATGAGTTTTTTCAAGCGCATGCGAAACAAAATAAGGCTGCTGAAATTTGCGCTGCCATTTATTCCCTACGTCATGTACAGCGGTGAAAAGGGAATGAAAAAGGGCCTGAGTAAGTTTTTCACGGATCCGGCTATTCACAAGATATTTTCGGCGGAGAGTGAATTACTCGGGTGTTTGGTGCCCATAGGCTGGGCCTATTATAGCGACTTTCAATGTCCGCCGCGCGGTGGTGGGCAGGTGATACCCGAGTGGCTGGAGCACGTAGTGCAGTTTTTTGAGGGAGAAACACATTATAAGTGTGCGGTTACACGGATACTATTGGATGGTACGCAGAGCAAGGGTGTGGCAATACTAAGCCGCGATAAGGAATATGAGATTGAAAGCAAGTACGTCATTGCCGCGTGCGATATCGAAATGCTTTACGAAAAGATGCTTCCGGAAAATGCCGTTCCGAAAAAGCTGAAAAAGAAACTGAGGGAAGCAGAGCTGTATTCCTCGTCAGTCACGATTTCCGTCGCCCTTGATTGCCCTACCGAAAACCTGGGTTTTGGTGAAGAAATGGTACAGCTTGTGGGGAATAACGATAGCAAAGCCGACTACAGCAGTGGCGATCCTCTGAAAAGCGAGATCATCATTCTTCCTCCGTCTACCCGCGATAGTTCGCTGGCGCCGCAGGGGTGTGGTACACTTACCTTATTTATGCCCGCCCTGATGAACCAGAATGAGAACTGGCTTACCGAGAAAGACAGCGAGGGAAATTACATAAGGGGTGAGGCCTATAAGAAACTGAAAACGGAGATTGCCGAAGTCATTATAAGCAGGGTAGAGGAGAAGGTGGCGCCCGGGCTTCGTGAGCACATCCTGTTTTATGACGTGGCTACGCCCGTGACCCACTGGCGATATACAGGAAACAAGGATGGCACCATGATGGGCGCTAAGCCGGGGAAAAAGAACATGCAAAGCGGCGTAGCACACTACAAGACACCGGTGAAAAACCTGCTGCTCGGTGGCCATTGGGCTGAGTTGGGTGGCGGCGTACCCATTGCAGCCAAGGCCGGAGCCAACGCTGCGCTGATGGTGCTTAAAAATGAAAACAGACAGGCTTTCCGGGTTATGGCTGACTACATGGAAGAGAAAATTACCCTGGAGGAGTACCTGAAGAGCCCGGCTTTTAAGCCTTACCACGACACCTGGATTAAAAAGCCCACACCGGCCGAGAAACACTTGATGAAGCAA
>CAYUJK010000201.1:3892-5413 GCA_964444895.1 uncultured Roseivirgaceae bacterium | reverse complement strand
AATTGTGAAAAGGTACTTGCTTTCGAATTTGATCGCTATGATTCCAATCGCCTGGTAGAGCAGGAAATTAAAAAAATCATTTTTTACACCTCCTACGGCAAGTTTACCGCCCGTTTTGCTGACAAGAAAATGGTGCAGAAAGGCCTGGCAACCCTTAAGTACAACATTGATATTTACAACCAGGTAAATGCGGCCACCCTTTCGGACAGCCGCCAGGAATAAACGAAACAATTTTTTTGCAGTAGCACCTTCTTTTAACGCGAAGGCATTTTTTAAAAAAACATAATACCACAAGCAGCCGGAAATACGCCGGCTGCTTTTTTGTTGCCTTATTTTGACCTGTTCTTGATCAATATGTTAAGGCTGTTAAGAAATCGACAGCAGCTTTTTCTCACCCAAAGCCATAACAAATTGATTTTCTGACTAAAAAATACCCTCTTGAGGTCATTGACTTGTACTGCATTCAGCCCCTACTTTTGCGTTGTTTATAATTAGTCTAAATAAAATTAAAATACGCAAAAGCAACATGAGAAATTATATAATCCTACTGATCGCAGGATTCCTGTATGCCCACACTTCGATAGCACAGAGTAACACCGCCTCGATAGAGGGCAAAATCACCTCCGCGGACGGGCAGCCTGTTCCTGGTGTGAATGTGGTAGTAAAGGGAACAACAAAAGGCGCTTCTACCTCAGCGAACGGGACTTTCAAAATAGCCAATCTGAGGCCTGGTAGCTATACCTTGCAAGTAAGCGCCGTAGGACTTGAGAAAAAGGAGGAGACAGTAGACCTGGCAGCCGGCGAAGTGGCAACCCTCACCATCAGCTTGCATGAAAACAGCGAACAGCTTCAGGAAATTGTGGTAACGGGAGACCGGGCCAACAAATTTGCCCGGAAGAAATCGGACTATGCGGCCCGCTTGCCTCTGGAAAACCTGGAAAATCCCCAGGTTTACAATGTGGTAACCAAGGAGTTGCTCCAGGAGCAGGTGATTGTAAACTACGACGATGCCTTGCGCAATGCACCCGGCGTCCACAAACTGTGGACTTCTACCGGCAGAGGCACGGACGGAGCAGGGTACTATTCCATGCGGGGTTTCAGCGTGCAGCCGCGACTGGTGAATGGCATTGCGGGCATTTCTAATGGAAGTCCTGACCCGGCCAATATCGAGAGCATCGAAACCATAAAAGGCCCCAGCGGTACCCTGTTTGGCGGTAGCCTTGTGTCATTTGGAGGGCTGATCAATACCGTAACCAAAAAACCGTATGAGCATTTTGGGGGTGAGGCTTCCTATACCGTGGGTTCTTTTGGCCTCAGCCGGATTACTGCAGATATCAACACCCCTTTGGATGATGCAAAAAGGGCCTTGTTCCGTGTAAATGCAGCCTACCATACAGAAGAAAGCTTTCAGGATGCCGGATTCCGAAGGAGCATTTTTGTGGCGCCCTCGCTAAGCTACACAGTGAACGAAAGACTTTCTTTTCACATCAATACGGAGTTTTATACATCCGAGCGAACCAA
>CAYUJK010000201.1:0-3792 GCA_964444895.1 uncultured Roseivirgaceae bacterium | reverse complement strand
CATCGGAAACATGCGAAACAGGTTGGTGGTCGGGATCGACGTGCTCGGAAATAAAACCACCAACAGCAGTTCGGCCTATATTCTCTTTGACACACTGAGCACCGCTCGTCTTGACCCCAGGTATACCCAACTCACTCGTGCAGCAGTAGATGCGCGCCTGGGCCAGAATACCAATCCTGCCAAGAATTCAACCGAAAGCTATACCTACAGCGCGTACTTTTCAAATGTGCTCAATATTACCGACCGGCTGACGGCAATGGCCAGCCTGAGGGTAGACCGTTTTGACAATAAGGGTTCGTACGACCAGCGAACGGATGAGTCTTCCGGCGATTTCATGCAAACGGCCTTTTCGCCTAAGGTGGGCGCGGTTTACCAACTGGTAAAGAACCGGGCTTCGGTGTTTGCCAACTATATGAACGGCTTTCAGAACGTGTCGCCTGCTACCCAGCCAGATGGTTCGGTGAGCATATTTGACCCGCAGCAGGCCAACCAATGGGAGGCGGGTATAAAAACGGAACTGGTAGCGGGTAAAATTACCGGCACGCTAAGCTACTACGACATCTACGTTTCAAATGTCACCCGGCCCGACCCGGACAGGGCAGGATTTACCATTCAGGACGGTAACATTTCCAGCAGAGGCGTCGAAGCAGATATCATTGCTAACCCGTTTACAGGATTCAACATCGTAGCGGGATATTCCTACAACGACAGCGATAACGACAAAACTGCTGAGAACATCAATGGCAGAAGGCCGGTATCGTCAGGACCTGAGCATGTGGCCAACTTTTGGGCAAGCTACAGGTTGATGAATGGCGCCCTGGAAGGCCTCGGTTTTGGCGCTGGTGTAAACTACGCCTCAGAAAACGCGATAACAAACAACAGCGTAACGGGAAAGTTTATCCTGCCGGCCTATGCTGTATATGGTGCGACTGTATTTTATGACAAGCCCGCCTACAGACTGGGAGTAAAAATCGACAACCTGACCGACCAGCAGTATTGGAGCGGCTGGACTACCGTGGAGCCGCAGATGCCGAGGAGGGTGTTGGGAACAGTGGCGCTGAAGTTTTAGTAATTTAATAGTTAAAGCAATCCCTGGTTGCCCCTTATGGAAGGGTGCTAACCAGGGTCGTTTGCGCCTGCTTGGCGCCCTTCATCACCAGCCAGGCAAATAATGAACACGATGAAAAGCGAAGAAAAGAACCTGCGATGACAGTAAAAAAAGCGATAGGTAAAATCCACTTGTTTTTGGGCCTGGCTTCAGGCCTCGTGGTATTTATGGTGAGCATTACCGGCTGCCTGTACGTGTTTGAAAAGGAAATTCGAGCGCTCACTGAGCCCTGGCAGTTTTCCAAACCTTCCGTTGAGCCGCCACTGGCCCCCGGTCAATTGAAGGCCTTTGTTGGAGAATACCTCGAAAAAAAACACCGGCTACAGGCCTCTGAGATTCTGGGTGCTACCTATTACAGACCGGGTAAATCGGCTGTGGTGCCCTACTATAATGCCGACAAAGAATACACCCAGGTGTACGTAAACCCACAAACAGGCGAAATACTGGCAGACAAGGTACTCAGCAAAAATTTTTTTCGCATCGTGCTGATGGGGCATTATTACTTGTGGCTACCGCCCGCCGTTGGCAAGCCGGTAGTGGCCAGCGCAACACTGATCTTTGTGGTCATGTTAATCAGCGGACTCATCCTGTGGTGGCCCAAGAACAAGAAGGCCCGCCGGCAGCGGCTATGGTTCCGTTGGAAAAGCATCACTAACTGGCGAAGAAAAAACTATGACCTTCACAACATACTCGGTTTTTACGTGTTTGTTCTCGCTCTGCTTGTGGCACTCACGGGCTTGGTGTGGGGTTTTCAGTGGTTTGCCCAGTCGGTCTATTGGGCCACTTCGGGGGGCAAATCATTGCCCGAACGGTCGACTCCAATATCAGATACTACGGCGGTAAGATCAGTTTTGGCACAGAGCCCGGAAGATATTCTTTGGGAAAAAATGTACCTGGGGGAACCTGCGAAGTATGCTTCATTCAACATCTCCTTTCCAAAAAGCAATGTTGATGCGATTCGGGTAATTACCAATACCGAAGACGGCACATACTATCGGCGCCACTTCCAGTTTTTTGACCGGTACTCCCTCAAGCCGCTGCGGGGAGGGGGAATCCCGGGCCTTGAATTTGAGAAATCCGCCTTTGCGGATAAGCTGCATCGCATGAATTACGACATCCACGTTGGCGCCATCCTGGGACTTCCCGGCAAGATACTGGCGTTTCTTGCCTCACTCACATGTGCGAGTCTGCCGGTAACGGGGTTTATGGTGTGGTGGGGCAGGAGGAAAAAAAGCAAAAAGACAAGCCGCCCGAAATCATCCGGAAGAACACGGATAGCCGCCACCTACACCGAAGAAAGAAAAAGGGAGGAAGTGGCGGTTTAGCTCATGAGCAGGTAGGTGGAAATCGCGATAATAAGGCAACTTCTCGCCATCACAATGGAATAGTCGCGCCGCCATTTCTTCAGCCCCAGAAAAAATAAAATGGCTGTGCCAATGATGCAGACGATAGTTCCCATAGAAAGCATGCTTCCGGCACCTTCCAACTGCAAGTAGCGAAACATCAATGCTATGATGCATACACTCCAACCGATGTGAAGCACTTTGAAAATAATGATGATGAAAATGTCAGAGGCTTCTGTAACAGCAAATGCATTGAGAAAATAGAGGGTGGCTAATAGCGAAAGTCCGGCGCTAAAAACGGCGCCCGCCGAATCAACTCCGTAGTGTGTCATATACAGGCCAGCCATCGCGATGATGACCAGGACGAGTTCTAACTGCAGGAAGTACCGGGATAAAAAAGCGGATACTTTAGGAGGTAGTTGTTTTGCCATGATTAAAGGGTTTTGCTGTGATAAAAAATATTTCGAAATATAATCGATCTCTTCTATACCACAAGAATAAAGCGGGTACCCTTTTGGGGCTTGCTGTTTACTTTTATAGATCCGCCCAACTTCTGGACACTCTCCTTCACGATGTAAAGACCCAGGCCTGAGCCTTCGGATTGAGTGCTGGCGCGGTAGAACATATTAAAAATCTTGTCTATCTGGCTGTTTTCAATGCCAAGGCCGTTGTCTTCTATGATAATAAAGCACCTGTTCCACTTGCAGCTGGCAGTGATCGAAATGGCGGGCTGTGGCTTATCATAGTCATGGTACTTGATGGCGTTGTCGATAAGGTTGGTGAGAATGCTTTTCAGCCGTGAAGCATCGGTAGCTAACGTCAGCTCGCGCGGCACATTGATTGAAAAAGACAGCCGTGGAAAATGGGAAAGAAACCTCATGCTATCAATAATCTCTTCGATCAGGGCGAGTATTTTCACTTCGGCTTTGGCCACTTGTTGATTGCTGTTGACGGAAAATTGCTTCAGGCTGAAAATTACTTTTTCCAGCCGCGAGATGCTCGACTCAAACAGATCGAGTTTTTTGCGGAGGCTGTCGTCTTTGTGCTCCAACCGGGTGATGTGCACCAGGCCCAGCATGGATTTCAGCGGCGCCCCCAGGTCATGCGAAGCTACGTACACGAACTGGTCCAACTCTTTAATGGTCTTTTCCAGTTCCACTGTCCTGGCTTTTACCGTACTGTCCAGGTTTTGATTGATGTGCTTGAGCTGCTTTTGTGCTTTTTTCAGGTCCTCGTGGGCTTTTTCTAATTGCTTGTGGCTCGCTGCCAGTTGTTCCGATTGGGCAGATACTTCTTCATTCATAGAGGCCAGTTCTTCGTTCTGCGCCTGGATGTCATTTT
>CAYUJK010000200.1:0-6971 GCA_964444895.1 uncultured Roseivirgaceae bacterium | reverse complement strand
GCAATGACGGTATAGTGTGGCTACTGGTTTAATTGGTGATTTTTTTCCAGTCCTGGTAGCGCAGGTCTATGCGCTTGGCAATCTTTTCGTAGTTTTCCCAGGAATCGTCTATGTGATAAATAGAAGGTTCGTTTTTTACCAGGGTTTCGATGTAGTCATTTCTAAAAATACCACCGGCATAGTAGTAAGAAGTGAACATATTGCCCTCGTCGCTGAACAGATCAAAACTCAAAGAGCCATCCCATATCTCTGCCAGGATGATGCATCCAATTTCTCTTCTTTTAAACCGGTAAATTTCCGTTGAGGCTTCTTCGGAGAAAAATTCTGAGTAAAGATCCTTGTCGATAATCCATCCCAGGTAGATGCCAATATGCAAATATGCTTTTTCGATAGGTAACGATTGGGGAAAGTCTCCTAAAAAGTGATTTTTTGCCAGGTCGTATATTTTATCCTGCTTTTTCTTTTTTAATGATTCACTCATGTCCGATTCAATAATTTTTCTCAAAGAATAAATATAGATGAAAAATGCTGAAAATTTAGAAAGTTATTTTTTTTTCACAAAAATCTGTTGCTTTTAAGTGCCCAGTAAGTACCATCAGGATGCAAGGCAATTTTCCGTTATTGGTAAAACTTTGTGTCTTAGCGCCTTTGTGGCCAAAATTCAGAAGAAATCTGTTGCCACGAGATCACTAATAATTCACAAGGTTATTTTCATATGGTGCTCATAAAAGCAGAGAATCGCTGTAAACCTCTCCAGACATTGTTGGAGGCGGTGGGGCAATGGGTTGTAACAGACTATTTGTGAAAGAAGAACAGGTAGCCAATCAATATCGAAGCAATAATGCCCACAACGTCTGCGATCAGTCCGCATGTTACGGCATAGCGGGTGTTGCGGATACTCACCGACCCAAAATAAACAGCTATGATGTAAAAGGTAGTGTCGGTAGAGCCCTGAATGACGCTTGCGATTTTGCCGGCGAAGGAGTCGGCGCCATAGGTCTTCATCGTTTCGATCATCATGCCGCGGGCGCTGCTCCCCGACAGGGGTTTCATGAATGCTGTAGGGAGGGCAGGTACAAAGTCGGTGTTGATACCCATGGAAGCCAGTGCCCAGGCGATGCCGTCTATGACAAAATCCATGGCCCCGGAGGCACGAAATACGCCGATGCCCACCAATATGGCAATGAGGTAGGGGATGATTTTCACAGCAATGGTAAAGCCTTCTTTGGCGCCCTCTATAAAGGACTCGTAGATATTGATTTTTGCCCGAAGCCCTGCGATGATGAACACTACGATGATACTGAAAATGAGCACGTGGCTTACCACCCGGGAGGTAACTTCTATTTCATCGGGTGAGAGCGTGTTGAAATACAGGATAACGCCTACAATCAAGGCTGTTGCGGTGCCCAAATAGGCGATGATCACGCGGTCCAACAGATTGATTTTTTGGACCAGCGCCACCACAATTAGCCCTACCAGCGTAGCGAAAAAGGTGGCAATGAGTATGGGTAGAAATATATCTGCCGGGTTTTCGGCGCCGAGCTGCGCCCTGTATACCATCACGTTTATGGGGATCAGGGTGAGGCCTGTGGTGTTGAGTACCAGGAACATGATTTGCGCATTCGTCGCCTTATCTTTTTCGGGGTTCAACTCCTGGAGGTCGTTCATCGCGCGGAGACCCATAGGAGTGGCGGCGTTGTCGAGGTTTAGCATGTTGGCCGAGATGTTCATCATGATATGGCCAAACACGGGGTGCCCCTTCGGGATCTCGGGGAATATCCGGTTGAAGAAAGGCGCCACCAGCCGGGTCATGACGCGGATCATGCCGCCGTGTTCACCTATTTTCAGAATGCCCAGCCACAGCGTGAGTACGCCGGTAAGTCCAAGTGAAATTTCGAAACCCACCTTAGAATTTTCCATGGTGGCGTTGAAGAGGTCCGTAAATACCTGGTAGTCCTGCAAAAAGATCAATTTGGCAAGAGCCACCGCAAAGGCGATGAGAAAAAATGCAATCCATATATAATTCAATGCCATAGTTTGCGAGCAGGTTTTTACAGGAGGCTACTGACCAGGGCAGCGCCATTTTTTACAGTCAATCAATAATAGAGAGATTTTTTCTTTTGGAAAAGTTTTTTGAAGGTATGGCCCGTGAGGCCGCCAAAGCCGGCGGAAATAGCTCCTGCCAGTGCTGTGACGAGCAGTAGCTGTACTGGGTCGGCCAGGTTGAACAGCGCCGTGATGTGGTTGACCAGTTCCGATTCGCTATCGTCCGAAATCTGCCAGGCTTTCCAAAACCAAAGCGCGCCGATGCCGATGAATCCGCTGAAGAAGGACGATAAACCGGATGAAGGTATGAGCCACGATACCAGGAAGGCGATCACCATTACAGACCACCACGGAACCAGGGGCTGAAAGATCATGGCCACTACTACGATGATGATCAGTTTGATGATAAATTTCATTCAGTTTCAGGGCTTAGGGTTTGAGATAGTATCACTGCGTCGGCGTGGTCGTCTTTGTTTTTCATAAAGAGCACAGGGAAATATTCACCTTTTATCCAGGCATCCATAAAATGGAGGTAGTGCGGATCTCCGGGGTGGCCCGATTGTCCGCCGGGCAGATTGTGCCAGGCTTTAATGTCGCTGCCCATTTCAATCACAATCCGTTCGGAGGGGCCGTGCCCTACGCCGAGGGCATTTACCGAATGCGGGCTGCCGCCGGCTATGATGTTTTCAACGCTAAAGGGTTTCAACCGGGCGTAGTGCATCACGCGGGAGGAAAAATAGCCGGCCCGGTCAAGAGGCTGGCCGGGATTTTCCAGTTGCCAATCGCGAATTTCTTTCAGGGCGCCTTCGAAAGCCGTGTTGATCAGCGTAGTCACATTGCTCTTGGATCCGCCATTCTGTTGTCCAAAAAACGTCAGTTCAGGGCGGTTTTTCAATAGCCAAAGCGTGTGGTATGCGCTCGGAATAGGCATGGGATAGTCCGCGGCCACCAAGTCTTTCCATGCTAATTTCAACAGTTGATCACACCATATTTCGAAATAGGCGGGTGCCGCCTGCCGGGCCTCGTAGCGAAAATCCCAGTTTTTCAATTCTTGCAGTATGGCCCCGGCATCGGCGCGCGGATTTTCATCGAGGCTATCGAGCATAAATGGCAGGTATTCCTCGGCCTTCAGGCTATAGCTGTCCATCTGTAAATTTTTCAGGTCGTCAAGGGAAATGCTGTCTTTTTGCGCAAGAACCTTGTTTATTCGCCTGTTTCGGTAATACTCATAGTGGTTTATGTGAATGGGATAGGGGTAGGTGGCATCAGTAGGGTGCTGGTTGGCAGAGCTTACAAACCCTTGAGTGGGATTGAGGGCGTGGGGGTTTTGGTCTTGAGGAATGGTGCCTGGCCACTCGGTTTTTTCGGTGGTTCCGTCCATCACAAACTTCCCCTGGTCGGGATATTTTACCGGAAACCTACCCTGCACATGCATGGCTATGTTCCCCCGGGCATCGGCATAGGCCATGCTCTGCGGCGGGCACGAAAAAAACTGTATGGCCTGGGTGAAATCGCTGTGATTTCGTGCGGAAAGCAGTTTGCGAAAACAGAGGGGCTCCAGGGTATTGCTATGGGCAATCCACTTCATGGCAAGGTTTACCTTTGGGTCTTCAGCCAGGAAGTTGCGGTCGTATACCACTGGACCGTGATGGGTATACACAACGGTATCGTAGACATCTGCCCCCTCTCTTACCTTGATGTGCTCTATTTCTTTTTGAGCGTGCAGCCACTTCCCTTCGTAGAAATATTCGTTTCGTTCGCTGTTTCTGAACCGAATACCGTACCAGTCCACCAGGTCGCGGTAGGCATTGGTAAAACCCCACGAGATGGAGTCATTAAAACCCTGAACGATAAATGGCGACCCGGGCAGCACATGACCGAACGCGTTGAAATCTGGCGTGTGGTATTGGGCCAAAAACCAGATAGGTGGCAGGTTCAGGGTGAGGTGCATATCATTGGCCAGCAGCGCGTTTCCGCTTTTCGATTTAGCGGCGCCAACGGCCCAGTTGTTGCTGCCCAGCCCGGGGTTGGGCTTGTCATAGACCTGCGCGATAAAAGGCATGCTGAACAGCGAATCGCGATTTTCCTTTGCCAGCGAAGCTTCGAAATCATATTTCACCCCGGCAGGCACTACCGGGTCTACGCCCTCGGGAAAATCGGGGAAGAGCAGGTCGTACATTTCTTTGCCATACGTTTTTACGAAGTGGGTATTTTCAATATCCGTTTCGCGCGTGGTGAGCATGTGCGACATGTATTTGAACAGCAAGGCAGATTTCAGTGGTTCCCATGCCTCGGGTTTATAGTCGAGTATTTTGTATTCGATAGGGTAATTTTCGTAGGAAAGCGACTCGATATAGTGGTTTACGCCGAGTGCGTACGCGTCCAGCATTTCTTTTATGTCGTCATTTTTCTCCCATTCTTTCAGTGTCCTCTGTGCGCTCCAGGTCATGCCTTTTCTTCGGTATTCCCGGTCTACGGCCAGTGTTACGTCGCCAAATATTTCGCTCAGCCGGCCGCCGGCGTAGTGCGTAACCAGCTCCATTTGCCATAATCGCTGCGAAGCAGTAACGTACCCGGATGCCAGGCTCAGATCCTGAAGATTGCCGGCAAAAATATGAGGAATGCCATTGCTGTCGTACTTCACTTCTACCGGAGAAAGGAGTGAAGGTAGGTGAAGCGTGGGGGAACGATCTGCCGGAAGGACATTCTGCCAAAATCCTGTGTAAGGGTTCAGGAACTTCCCCACCGGGGGTATTTTGCCAGCCGGAGTAGTGATTCTGGTGTTGAAAAAGTAGAAAATAGCGGCGGCACAAACGGCTGAGATGAAAAACTTGAAAAAGTTCATATAGTCAGTAGCCCATGTAGTTTACACTCTAAAGGTTAATATTAAAAAATAGAGGCGATATACGCTAATTTTTGGGCGTGAATATCACTTGGCGTTCCTTGACAGCTTGGTGGTGGGGGATTGGGGCCAGGAGCGTCCGAAGTTGCGCGGAACGCTTTCCTATCCGTTTAGTATAATACCTCCCCAAGTGCAAAACTCTGCATGCTCTGCGGTTTCTCTTTTTAGCTGGTTTGAAATGTCAACAGCAGAACCGCGCCGTTCATGGCGGTTTTTTCGAGCAGGTTCAGGCTGTTTTTGTCCAGTTGGCCGTTAACGTGGTTTATTTTTTTCAACTCCTGGCATTTGTGCTTTTCCATTGCCCAGTTGAGCAAGGGATTCACATGCTGCCGGTCTCCGTTGAGATTGTCTTCGTACCTCCTCAACATTTCCGGAAAAGAAATGTCGCTTTCAACTTCAATTCCCTTGTCATGAAGTCGGTTTTTAAGCCATCCGATAAATTTTGATTCAAAAATTTCAATCGCTTCGAATAGGCTTTCTTCATCATTTAGCCTCATACTATTTTAATGGTTATGGTTGGCTGAAATTGTACTTTCTTTAAATAGTTAAATTTAAACTTGTACTTATTCAATAAACTTGTGTTTTTAAGGGTCGAATATAAAATGTAGCCATTTTTTACAAAACTAACGCTATATGATGTGAAAAATAAAAAATGGAGGTTAAATGATTGTGAATATATTGTTCGCAAACGGGTCTATTGTAACCACTTTCAATTGTATTATTTCAAGAATCTCTTTGACGGATTTAATGCTTTGGCAGCCTTGTCCCATTCATAAAATCCTTCTCCCGATTTTGCACCCAATTTGCCTGCGTTTACCATGTTTTTGAGTAAAGGGCACGGGGCATATTTGGGGTTTCCAAATCCTTCGAAGAGAACATTCATAATAGATAGGCATACGTCTAAGCCTATATAATCGGCCAATTGCAGCGGTCCCATTGGGTGGGCCATTCCCAGTTTCATCACCTCGTCGATTTCAGAAACACCCGCCACGCCCTCGTACAGTGTGTAGATGGCTTCGTTGATCATGGGCATTAGCACCCTGTTCGAAACAAATCCCGGGTAGTCGTGTACCATCACGGGCACTTTGTCTAGTTGGAGCGTCAGTGCTTTTATTTTTTGTAAAGTTTCTTCGGAGGTGTTGTATCCCTTTATGATCTCTACCAGCTTCATTACCGGTACAGGGTTCATGAAGTGCATTCCGACGAAGCGCTCTGGGCGCGGTATGCTTTCGGCAAGCTCTGTGATGGATATCGATGAAGTATTGGAAGCAATGACAGCGGTATCGGAGATATAAGTGGCTACCTGGCTCAGTATTTTTTTCTTTACCTCTTTGACTTCTGATACGGCTTCTATGGCCATCCCGGCCTCAGCTACAGCGTCAATGTTTGTATAATAAGAAATGCGGGCAATGATCTCGTCTTTCTGCGTGGTAGCTACGACGCCTTTTTTGATTTGCCGGTCCAGGTTAGCCAAAATGTTTTTTTGTGCGTTCTGTAGCTGCTCTTCCGAGATGTCTATGAGCGATACAAGGAAGCCGTGAACGGCAAAGTGATGAGCGATACCACGCCCCATTGTTCCGGCACCTATGACGGCTATTCTTTCCATCGTTTTTTTTAATAAAGCTATGGAAAATCTTTATTTCAAAGAACCACTCTCCTTTCAATTGTTTGGTGTGTTAAATAGGCTTAAAACGACAAATTATCATAATATTCAATATTAAATATTGTTTTTGTACCTATATAATAGATGATTTGCAAGAAATTGCTGATGATAGGTTTATTTTGAACCTATTTTTTCATTTGTCAACAATAAAAATTGATCTAAATCAAAAAATACATCATAAAATCATATTTAATCTTAGAAAAATTAAATTATAGTGAAGATCAAAAATCTCAATTTGACTCTGATTTGTTAATAAAAATTTATCAATGAAGGTATTTTGTTGAAAAAATTTTATCAAAAAGGCATTTTGTTGCATTAAAATTGTGCTGAGTGCAATTTTTTTTCAAACTTTTTGAATTA
>CAYUJK010000199.1:0-7017 GCA_964444895.1 uncultured Roseivirgaceae bacterium | reverse complement strand
AGCTCATTATCAAAACTATAAACCCATTTGATCCTTAACTAAACGACATTGAATACCATACTACAATTCAAAAATATACACTTGATGATGTCCTCCATAACCATATCGAAATATCAGGAGAAATTAACAGTCAGGTCAAACCGTTACAGTACTTTAGTGAATATCTGCAGATTGGTTATTATCCATTTTTCCTGGAAGAGGAAGATTTGTTTTTTATGCGGCTGGAGGAAGTAATTAATATGGTTTTGGAAATCGACCTACCTCAGCTTAGAAATGTAGATGTAGCCTATATCGGCAAGTTAAAACAACTCTTGCAGATAGTCACCGAATCAGTGCCGTTTGTCCCCAATATTTCAAAATTGAGTGACAATATGGGCATAAGTAGGGAAACACTATCTACTTATCTCCATTTTATGAATGAGGCACATATTTTATTTAGCATTTATAAGCAGGGCAAAGGGATATCTCGATTGCAAAAGCCTGATAAACTCTACTTAGAAAATACCAGTCTGATGTATGCCTTACAGGGGAAAAACGCAGATATGGGCAATGTTCGTGAAACATTCTTTGCTAATCAGCTTAGGAATGGACATCAACTCACCCTTCCGGAATATGGGGATTTCATGGTAGACGGGTCAAAATTATTTGAGATAGGAGGAAAAAACAAAACAAAAAAACAAGTTGCGATCTCTCCTGACGCTTGGATTTGTGCAGATGACATCGAATATGGTTTTGATAGAAAAATCCCCCTTTGGCAATTTGGGCTGTTGTATTAAATGAAAATCACCTACTTCTTCCGCCATCCCCGCCCGGAATACAATAGCCTGGAGGAAGTTTTTGGCTCGGTGATACACGCATTGCCCGAGGAGGTGGAAACAGAGCGAAAAGAAGCTCCGGCCACCGGGGCGTCATGGAAGGCGCTGTGGAAGAACATCCGGTTTGCAAGGCAAAATCGTGGGGAACTCAACCACATTACCGGCGATGTACATTACCTGGCACTTGCCATGGGAAAAAATACGGTACTCACCATCCACGACGCTTACTCAGCACTCAGGGGCAACTTGCTGAAACGTTGGTTTGTGAAGCTACTTTGGTTTTGGTTGCCAGCCTTGTGCGTACGACGCATTACAACTATTTCTCCCAAATCAGCTAAGGAACTTGAAAAAGTAATTCCCTTCGCAAAGAAGAAAATCAGGGTAGTGCCGAATCCGTTTAGTGCAGAGCTGTGGGTAGAGGAACAAGGGGCAAGGAACAAGGAACAAGGAACAAGGAGCCAGGTGCTGGGAGGAAATAGTTTGAAGGATGAGGCATGGGATGGCGCAGGTAAACCAATAATACTGCACCTGGGCACGAAGGCCAATAAAAACCTGGAGCGGACCATTCAAGCGTTGCAAGGGGTGGGCTGCCGTCTGGTGATTATTGGGAAATTAAGTGAAGACCAACTCGATTTACTTAAAAAACATACGATTGATTTTGAATCGCATTTCAATCTTCCTTTTAAAGAAGTGGCCGATCTCTATCGCCGAAGCGACGTGGTGTGTTTTGCATCGCTCTATGAAGGGTTCGGCATGCCCATCATCGAGGCACAGGCTGTAGGGAAACCCGTGGTTACATCCGATATCGACCCCATGAACTGGGTGGCCCACAACGCCGCCTGCCTCGTTGATCCATATAATACCCAATCGATCCGGGAGGGAATTCTAAAAGTGCTGAACGACTCCGAATACCGCGATGAACTGGTAAGAAGGGGCAAAGAAAACACCAGACGCTTCGAGCCGCGCAAAATAGCGGAGATGTACTTGCAGGTGTATAGAGAGGTGGAAGCTGAAAGCTCAAAGGTGAAAGGGAAAAGTAAAGGCGGCAGTAGGCAGCAGCAGTAGGCAGGAGAAAATAGAGGGGAAGGAGCAAGGGGCAAGGGGCGAGGAGCTGAGCGTTGAGAGCAAAAATACAGAATTCGGGGACACAGACCGTAATCAGTATTCTGTATTCGGTGTGTCAGTGTGTGTTGCCTAAGGGAACCTGTCAACCTATTTCATGAGGGCTCAGAATAACGAATAACGAGAAAAAGACCGATCTTGTGAGAACTCGGACATCTAAGATTTCTTCAAGGAATATTTCATCTGTTTATAATTGTCTGTTTTCAATGGTACAGATGGAACCAGCCAATTTTAATCACTACTCTGTGTGACGCTTTTGCCATGGCTGGTTTCATATCGGTATAATTTTTTAGGGATATGGGCATAATAATTTGTTAAAACTCCGTATTTTTATGCTTATACCCATATAAAAATGATAATTCGTGATTTATATCTAAGTCGGATCAAGCCTTTTATTGATAAACCTTTTATAAAGGTAATCACGGGGATAAGGCGAAGTGGTAAATCTACGGTTCTGATGTTGCTGCGGGAAGAATTAAAAAAAGCAGGTATTTCTGATGAGCAAATAGTTTATCTGAATTTTGAAAGCTTTACTCATTCTTCGATTAATACTGCATCAACCTTGTACCAATATCTGAGCGAGAAGGTTAGTAGTAAGAACCGAACCTATGTAATACTGGATGAAATCCAAGAGGTAGAACAATGGGAAAAAGCCGTGAATTCGATTTTAGTTGATTTCAAGGTCGATATTTATATCACCGGCTCCAATTCCCATTTACTTTCATCGGAACTGGCTACCTATCTGGCAGGCAGGTATGTTGCCTTTCATATTTATCCCCTATCTTTCAGTGAATATCTATACTTTAAGGAGCAGAGAGGATATAAGACGGCAAACTCCCGTGATGAATTTGATTTCTATCTTCGTATGGGAGGTTTCCCTGTACTTCACACAGGAGAATATACTTTCGAAACAGCCTACAAAATAGTAGAAGACATTTATTCTTCAGTAATTTTAAGAGATACAATACAAAAGAATAACATCAGGGATATCGAACTTCTTGAAAGGGTAGTGAGGTATGTTTTTGATAACCTTGGAAATAAATTCTCTGGAAAAAATGTGGCAGACTATTTCAAAAGTCAGCAGCGTAAACTTGATATCAATACAGTTTATAACTACCTGAATGCCCTTGAAAGTGCCTTTATTATTCACAGAGCACACAGGTTCGATGTGAAAGGCAAGGAAATACTTAAAACTCAAGAGAAATTTTACCTCGCAGACCCCGCATTGCTTTACGCTACTATGGGCTACAAAGACCGGTCTATTTCGGGAGTTCTGGAAAATATCGTGATGTTGGAATTGAAACGAAGGCAGTATGATGTCTATGTCGGTAAGCTGGACGTTACCGAGATCGATTTTGTAGCTGTAAAAAGTAATCATACGGTGTATGTCCAGGTTTCTTATCTGCTCTCCGAACAGTCTACTATCGACAGGGAATTTTCTCCTCTATTAAAAATAAGAGATAATTTCCCTAAGTATGTTGTCACCATGGATCAATTCTGGAAAGATAATATAGAGGGAATCAGGCATTTGCATATCGCTGATTTTCTGTTGCTTGATGAGTTTCATTAATGTCAGTTTCTCTTGGGGTTTTGTTGAGATTGCTGCTACGGGTACATGGAGCCACCTTACCATCATTGGTAGTAGAGCGAAGCGGACGGAACGTAGGAATACGGTGAAAAAGAGCCCTGACTAAGCGGCGAGAGGCATCCCGACCTTCCTTACGCAGACGCACTGATTACCGAATACAATCATGACAGTGGTTCAACCCCCAACCTTCAGAATAACCCAACAACGAAGAACCAATAGCCAACAATCAACACCGAATACAGAATACCGAACACTGAATACGACCCAATTACCCAATAACTCAATAGCCAATAGCTAATAGCGAATAACCAGCAACCTGTAACCAAAATGCCCCTCCTCATCTTCTACGACTATTTCACGCCGGCTTACAAGGCGGGAGGCCCCATCCGCTCACTGGACAACCTCGTGAGGCTTATTCATCGGGAAACAAAAATGTTCATTTTCACCACCAACCGCGACCACGACGGCACAAAGCTCCCGGTGATAGCGGATCAGTGGGTTGATTTCGAAGGAATGGCCCGTGTTTATTACGCCTCGGAAAAAAAGCAAACTTTCAAAACAGTGAAGCAAATTATCGCGGAGGTTAATCCTGAAATGATTTATGTTAATGGCATTTTTTCACCACTCTGCGTGATGTATCCGTTGAGGGTTGCCGCTAAGCTTGCGATTCCCATACTCATAGCCCCGAGGGGAATGTTGCAGCGCACATCGCTCGGTTTAAAAGCCTTTAAAAAGAAAATTTACTTGTGGATACTTCGCAGATGGTTACTTCCGTCCAATGATATCCGCTGGCATGTGACCACACCTCAGGAACAGGGGGATCTTCTTAGTCTTTTGCCCGGTGTGAAAACGCTCATGGTAGGCAATGTGCCTCACCTGGCAGAATATCAGAAAAGAACCAAAAATAGCGACCAGATCCGACTGCTTACAGTAGCGCTGGTCAGTCCCATGAAGAACCACCATCTCGTGCTGGAATCCATGAAAGCTACTTCGGGTAGCATCGTGTATGACATTTATGGGCCGGTAAAAGACAAGTCATATTGGGATAAGTGTAAGGAGTTGATAGCGAAATTGCCTGAAAATGTGGAGGTCAATTATTGTGGAGAGGTTGTGCCCAGGGATGTCGATGGACTTTGGGAGAAATACGATTTCTATGTCCAGCCCAGCAAGAGCGAGAACTTCGGACATGCCATTTTTGAAGCACTTAGCGCCGGTCTTCCGGTGATCATCAGCGATCAGACGCCCTGGAGGAACCTGGAAGAACAGAAAGCGGGCTGGGATGTTTCGCTGGATAGTCCCGAAGCGTTAACGAAGGCCATCCGCCGGGCGATGGAAATGTCACAAGAGGAATACAAGGATTGGAGCAAGGGTGCCAGGATGCTGGCAGATAAATACATTGAGGAAGCAGGGTTGAAGGAGAAGTATTTGGAAATGTTTAATTGTTGATTTGTTGAATCGCTTAATTGTTTAATCAATGGGTGCTATGGCCGGCAGGCAGGCAGATAAACAACCTTTCTGTTAAATCAGCAAATCGAGACCATGATTATACTGTAGAAGTAAACGATTAAACACATCAACCTGCCTCGCCGGCAGGCGGGCGAATAAACAAAACAGAAATGTGTTCGTTAGTCGCGAATGATTTCATGTTTAATTGTTCGTTATCAGCGAATAATTTTATTATGAATCATAAACATTAATTCCCTTTCTTAGGGTCTCTCCCTCTGATGAAAGGAAATCATCTCCCCATCAGAGTCTCCCGACCTCACTCATTCCCCATCAGAGTCTCCCGACGAAGGAGGGGACTCTGATGCAAGACTGTACGAACCAAATACCATATAAAAATGCCAACCCATCAAATTCACAATCAAAAAGATACGATATATTTTATCACCTTTACTTGCCATGAATGGCGGATTTATTTGAGGTCACCCGATGTTACTATGCTTTTGATAAATGGTTCGAGTACCTTCAAGCAAAAAGTGTGTCCTTAGTAGGATATGTAATAATGCCTAATCACTTTCATGGGTTGCTATATGTGCCGCAGGAGTGTGACAAAAACGTCAACCAGTTGGTATCTAATGGGAAAAGATTTCTGTCCTATGAAATTGTCAAACTATTGGAAGGACTTGGAGAATTTGAAATTTTGAAAAGACTAATTGAAGCGGTATCTCCAGGAGAAAGAGCCAAAGGTAAAAAGCATGAAGTTTTCCGTCCTTCTTTCGATGCAAAAGAATGCTATAATGTGATGATGGTGGAAACCAAATTGGATTACATTCATTTTAACCCGGTAAGAGGAAAATGGAGTTTAGTAGAAGATTATGCTGAATATCCGTATTCAAGCGCAGCATTTTATGAAATGGGAATAACTCATAAATATGTTAAGCACTACCGCGATTTTACTTGATACTTTAGATACTGAGTTTGCGCATCAGAGTCCCTTTCAGGAGACTCTGATGGGATGCTTCCCTCTTCCCCCTCAGAGTCTCTCTCTTCCCCCTCAGAGTCTCTCGAAGAGGACTCTGAGGCAACCAACGATTGAACACATCAACAAATAAACAATATTGAAAACCGATCTTTCCAAATACGACAATTCCTGGTATGACCCCGGAGCGGGTATGGTCAAGCGAACGCTGTGGTATTTTGTCAATGCGGTGGTATTTAAGTCCTACTGGCTGCCGGTTAACGGGATTAAGGTATTGCTGCTCCGGCTTTTTGGCGCCAAAGTGGGCGGAGGCGTTTTTATCAAGCCCAATGTAAACATCAAATACCCCTGGTTCCTGGAAATCGGGAACCACGTGTGGATCGGAGAAGAGGTGTGGATCGACAACCTCGCGCAAGTGAAAATCGGCGACAATGTATGCCTTTCCCAGGGTGCTATGCTTCTCACTGGCAACCACGACTACCGCAAGGAAACGTTTGACCTCATCGTAATGGGTATTGTATTGGAAGAAGGGGCATGGATAGGCGCAAAAGCGATAGTTTGCCCGGGAGTAGTTTGCCATTCTCACAGCCTGTTGGCAGTGGGATCGGTGGCGACGAACAACCTGGAGGGCTACTCCATTTATCAGGGTAACCCGGCTGTGAAGGTGAGGGAAAGGGAGCAAACCGCGGAGCGCACAAAGAGACACAGAGAAAGATGATTGAAAATAGTATTACCGGGAAGATTATTGGAGCTGCTATTGAAGTCCACAAACAATTGGGGCCTGGATTACTGGAGTCGGTATATCAAAATTGTTTGTTTTTTGAACTGGTGCAGATGGATATGCTTGTAGAAAAGGAAAAGCCTCTTCCTGTGGTGTATAAGGATGTAAAGCTTGACTGCGGATTTCGGTTGGATCTGTTTGTTGAGAAAAAGATGATTGTGGAAATTAAATCAGTTGAGTCGCTAAGTGATATTCACATGGCTCAGGTGCTGACCTATATGAAGCTTACAGAAACCAGAATTGGGTTATTGATCAATTTTAATGTTACGAAACTAACTCACGGGATTAA
>CAYUJK010000198.1:3538-7047 GCA_964444895.1 uncultured Roseivirgaceae bacterium | reverse complement strand
AACCGCAGTGAAAAGCGAGTGAAGATAAAAGTAAACGATGCGGAAAATATCGAGGAAATGGACAGGCTGGTTTACTTCCAATACCGCACGGTGTTGGCTACGGCCTTTGAGCTGGTGGAGCAGTTATCTGAAAAGGAGGAAGAGCTGAAACGCGAATATAAGACCGCGAAGAATGGCAAAAAGCGCCGCGCGATAGCCAATGCCTCCCTGGGCGCTATCACAGGCTTGACTCCCTTTGTGATAGAGGGACAACCCCAAAAGCTGACTGTTGGTATCGGAGGAACCGCCACGGCTACCATGGGCACATTGGAGGCCAGCAATGTGATTGGAAAACCGCCTACCGATATTATGCAAAGATGGACGTATGTAACGTCCAAGAAAAATGAAATCCTTCTGCACGGAAATATTTTCGCGGGCAAGTATGCCCAAAAGGAGGAACGCCGCAAAAGCTCGTTTCAGAACGACCTGAAAAACCTGACCCTGCAAATGAACTTGCAGGACATGACGCGCCTGGAACTTGATGCCAGCTGGCAAAACCCCAAAGACGCCACGGATAAAAACATCAAAAGGATATTTAAGGATTTCTATCCCGATGAACAGTATGGGGAGAGGTGAGCCTAGATCCTTTTAATCTGCACCATCAAAGTAAATCGACAACTCTTTCTCCGACGTATATTGATTTTTACCGGGTAGCTTGTACTTGATTTTATAGTGATAGTCTCCGGCTCTGAGCTTTGGAAAATCATCCGTATCGATAAGCGCATTCATCGTTTCCGATCTTGAAGGTTTCGGAATTGAATGAACTTGATAGATCAGGTCATAATAGTCCTCATACATGATAGAATTGACATTATAAATGACTAACAATCCTGTTGTGCCTGTCAATGAAGGTTGAAATGTAGAAATTTCGCTGGGCTTTAGTACCAGACTCCAAGCGTGTTGTTCAAAGTGAATAGCTCTTAGGGGTACCCTCCCATATTCCTTTTCGTTTCTCCATTTCAGCGTTAATTCACCATCATCTATCAGTTTATACATGATAGGGTATATATCTTCCTCATAGTAGGGGACATTTTCCAGTATAGCCTCAAATTTCATTAGGTCACTGACTTCATACATGTCAAAAAGTTCCTCCTCATTGTACATCAGCTCTCGAAGTTCGTAGTAGCCAGTTGTTCCCACTGGAAAAGTCCATTCTTCATCAACATCAAGTACTTCAATTTTTTCCATAAATGTGTTAAAGAGACTCGTTTTAAAATATATTTTACTCAAAATAGTCTCGCTCACATTTTTTGTGGAAATAAGCTCCATCCTGTAAATGGTATTGTTTTGCAATGTAGGGGGGATAGCAAAATCGAATTGTTTAGCTGAGCTGTTGTAGCTAAGTGGTGTTTCAATTCCTTCGGTACCGTCGTAGAATCTTACGAAGAGATCTTCGGGCGAGGCACCAAGGATGTGATCCTCCCACATTGGTTCAATATCTGATAATTTTATATAGCCCTCGCTGTGTTCATCTTTCAAAAAATTACGCTGAAGGTGTATGGGATAGCTGTAGGAATAGTAGGAGCGGGGAACAAGATCAGAGTTGGCAAAAGTGGTGGTTTGAAAAGGCACCGAAAAATGCTCCTCGTATTCCTCTCCAACAGAGGTCCAGCTTTCTTCAGATAGCTTTCTCCATTCGATAGTCACCTGCAATTGAACATCTTTCTCTTCTGGAAGATTATCGTAAGGTCTAAATATCAGTTGTTTTTTTGTAGCATCTAAAAAATGAAATCCATTTACTTCTACATTATCGTCGTAGACTATTTTCGCATGCTTGACCTTAGGCAAATACAGCTTATTGTCTCTAAACACCGTATCTAGTTTGATATTGAAGTCAACCAGGGCCTGCGAGAAAACGCTGACATCACTTTCGTTTTGGTGAGGTAGCGTAGCAACAATACCTGCGGTAGTTGACGCAGTTTTGAAGTTAAACTTATATTTTCCTTGGGTGCTTGTCACCCAGGCGCCATCTTCGAATTTTTCCCAGAAAGCATCAACCGTTATATAAATCTGTTTGTCTCTGGGCAGAGGGTTAGCAAAAACTATCTGCGAAGAGTTATCTCCGTTGTGAATAATTTCTGCTTCTATCAGATTTTCCTCGTTATCTGCTACAGTGCTCAGCTCAATTCTCGGTCTGAATCCTGCGTAATTATTCAAAAGATCAACGTTGTATTGAATTTGCGGAGATGAGAAAATAGAATATGATGATTGCTCTATGTCAAAACCGATTTTTTTGACAATTCCAGGTCTATTTGTTACAAAAAACTCAATATCTTTCTTTTCAACCTGGTACTCGCTTCCTTCTCTAACGCGGCTCCATTCTCCGTTTATTAACACCTCCCAGTAAGCAGACACCTCGATTTTTAATCTATCGCCTGAATAAATGGGTTGTTTATCAATTGAAAAAAATGCTGTGTCGAATGATTGGTTCCAAACTACTTTACCTTCAATAGGGTGCAACGAATGAGCATAAGATACCTTAAAAGAACCTAGCACGAAGCGATACTCCAGTCCCGTATCGCCCAATTCATAGGTCTCGCCTTGTTTGTAGTTAAAAACAACTCGTGGCTGCATATCTGAATAGATAGTATCGTTGGCTCCCGTTTTTATTATTGTGAACTCATCACCTTCAATTGGGGGATGAGGAATTATTTCTTCCACATCATCTTTGCGGCATGACGCAAAAAAAACAGTAACTACACAAAGGAGGGTAAGCAGCGAATTTTTGACTATAACTTTCATAAAATATAATGTTGATTGACTGAAAAAATTAAAACTTAAAGAAAGCCATTTATTGGTGACAACGAATCCCATTTATTTCGAAAAAGTAACCCCAAACTTACCCGTGTAGGATAGGGACGTACAGTCTTGGTCTATTATTCATAGCCAACTGGCGTTTGAGACCAATTCGCTAAAAGGAGTAAACCACAAATAAATTGCTCCTGTAAGCCCCATTTTTTAAATTACCTCAAATTTCAAGGCTATGCGATCAATCCTTTGTTTCTCGATTCTCCTGGTTCTCTTCTCCTGTTCCAAAAAGGACGTAAAGGAAGAAGCCCGCCTTTTCCTGGATGAGTACTCCCGGCAATACAAAGAACTTTACTACCAGCGGGCCCTGGCAGAGTGGGACCTGAACACCCGAATAGTGGAGGGCGACACACTAAATGCCTGGAAAGCCCGGCAGGCCGACGAGGCTTATGCGGCATTCGTAGGCAGCGAAGAAGTGATAGCCAAGACGAAAAAGTTGCTGGACGAAAAAGACAAGTTGGATTCGCTGCAGGTTCGGCAGTTAGAGGTGATCTTGTACAAAGCCGGCAACCAACCGGCCGTGGTGGCCGATGTGGTGAAAGAACGTATCAGGGCAGAGAAAGAACAAACGGAAAAGTTGTTTGGGTTTGACTTTCAGATTGATGGTCAATCGGTAAGCACCAATGAGATCGATAGGATACTTAACGAAGAAAAAGATATAA
>CAYUJK010000198.1:0-3438 GCA_964444895.1 uncultured Roseivirgaceae bacterium | reverse complement strand
CCCAATCGCTGGGGGCAGGACTGGTCGGGCATGGTGCAGGTAGAAGGGCTGAACCTTGATAACATACTGGAAGAAAAAGGGGCAGAGTGGCTGGTGCGGCAGTCAGAGCGATTTTACGTGAGCATGGGCTTCGAGGAGTTGCCCCCCGTTTTTTACGAAAAGTCGAGCTTGTATCCGCTGCCCGATACGGCGGCTTACAAAAAAAATAACCACGCTTCGGCCTGGCACATGGATTTGGAAAAAGACGTGCGCAGCCTCATGAGCGTGATCCCGACGATCGAATGGTATGAAACGACCCATCACGAGCTGGGGCATATCTACTATTACCTCGAATATACCAACCCCAATGTGCCGCCGGTGCTGAGGCGGGGCGCTAACCGGGCGTTTCACGAGGCCATCGGTAGTATGCTGGGCCTGGCCGCGATGCAAAAGCCCTTCATCGAAGCCATTGGTCTTATTCCCGAAGGGGCTAAAACAAACGAAATCCAGGCACTGCTCAAAGAGGCGCTGAACTACGTTGCCTTCATTCCCTGGTCTGCCGGGGTGATGACGCGGTTTGAGCATGATCTTTACGCAGAAAATCTTCCGGAAGACCAGTTCAACCAACGATGGTGGGAGTTGAAAGCCAAATACCAGGGTATCGTGCCTCCGTCGCAGCGTGGCGAGGAATACTGCGATGCCGCCTCTAAAACCCACATCAGCGATGACGCCGCCCAGTACTATGATTATGCGCTTTCCTTCGCCATTATGTTCCAGATACACAACCACATCGCAAAGAACATCTTAAAGGAAGACCCACGAGCCACCAACTACTATGGCAATAAGGAAGTGGGGGAATTTCTGCACGAGTTGCTGAGCGTAGGCGCTACCCGCGACTGGAGGGAATTGATGAGGGAAACCGTTGGCGAAGACATCAGCGCTCGGGCCATGCTGGAGTACTTCGAGCCACTGATGGTTTTTTTGAAAGAACTGAATGAAGGGAATAGCTATACCTTGCCTCAAGAATTTGGCAAGTGATCAGGCAGAATACCTATAAAAAGCCTCAAATCCATCTTTTGCACCCCTGCCAATATTCTAAGAGCTAAGGAATAATGCATCAATAAAGTGATTGTTGAATATTGCGTATTGAATATTGATTGTTAGAATTCAACTACACGACGGCTTCTATTATACCGCGACTCTTATTTTATTTTCCCCTTGGCATAGAGCTTGGCATCGCCCAGAAAATCCGATGCGCTGTATTTTAAAGCGGACATAATAGCGCCAGCCCAGTAGTTCCGAAAGCCCATGCCGCCTGGCTTGGCGTGGTAGCGTTTTGTCCACGCTATTTTTCCCGTGGCGGTGTTAAAAAACACCACATGTATTTTTGCTCTTTCGGCTTTTTGGTCAAAAGTCTCCACTACGTACACAAGTCCAAGGTCACTTTCATCGCTCACTCCCTTGTAGCCGGAAACAATAGATTCCAACTGGCCTTCTTCAAAGGTGTAGTCTTCATCAATTATTAGGTTGGCGGCGAGGGGCTTCTCATTTCGCACTTCGGCAACTTCCAGGGCATTTATCTGCTCATTTTTCGCATAGTATTTTTTAAAATCGTACTTGTGCGACTCATTGATCATGAGCTGGTTCCAGTTGTTGAAGAAATAGTTTTTAATGCGTTCTGCCCCTGAGAAAGCATCGGAACCCACCAACCTGCATTCGGAGAAATCGATACCACACCACACCATTCGCTTCTCATCAAAAGCGAGCGAGCTGTCTTGCGACTGAGCGGTAAAACTCACCAAAAGGACTAAGCCTAAGCACCATCGTTTATTCATACTGTTGGGCAATTTTGCGCATATTAGACAAAATTAATAGCTAAACATTCATCCCAAAACTTTGGTTCGCCTCTTGTCAATAAATTTGATAGGCTTTCGGCTGTTTTCAGGAAACATAATTTTATGAAGGTCTTCCATGGCGAGGTACTCAAGGCGAGGCACCACACGCACTTTGGAGCGGCAGCTATCGATCAGTTCTTTTTCATTAAAACCTTCTGAAATGCACAGTTTCACTTTTACCTCGTCGTTGTCGTAGTCGTCAGAATTCACCTCCACCACGTACGACCGCACACCGGGACAGTTATCGATCAGGTCAAATATGGCGGGAGGAAACACCGTCGTTCCTTTGTATTTGATCATCTGCTGCTTGCGCCCTATGATGGGGCCCAGTCGCGGTGTTGTGCGCCCGCACCCACAAACGCCGGTGTGGAGGGTGGCTATGTCGCCGGTTTTGAATCGCAGCAGTGGGAAAGCTTCTATACCCAGGGTGGTGATGGTGACCTCCCCGGCTTCATTTTCGCCCACGGGCTGGTTGTCATTGTCCAGCAGCTCTAAAATAACAAGCTCCGGGTGCAGGTGGCCGCCCTGAAATTGGTTGCACTCGGTGAAAGCCGTCGCCATTTCTGTGGAGGCATAGGTGGAGTATAGCTCAATATCCCACAACTCCGTGATCCTTCGGCCTATGGCATTGAGCGTAAAGTCCGGGTTTCTCACCGATTCGCCAATGCATATTGCTTTGCGAACGCTTGAGTCGGTATAATTGATCCCCTTCTTAATGGCATATTCGATCAGTTTTAGCAGAAAAGAAGGTACGGCTATTAGGGCTGTGGGCTCAATTTCGTGGATGGTGCGCCATTGCAGTTCCGGCACACCCGGGCCTACGCGCACAAAGCCGGCGCCCATCATCCTGGCGCCTTCAAAATAGGCCATGCCTGCCATAAAGCGCTTATCGATCGTAGTGGTGAGTTGGAAAATATCGTCACTCGTGCAGCCAGCGCCTATAAACGAGATGGCCTCGTTGTACGCCAGGCGTTGCAGGTCTTTTTCCGAAAGAGGAATGTTCACCGGAGAACCTAATGTGCCTGAGGTGTTGCAATAATCAATGATCTTCTTTTTGTCTACGCAGAAAAAATCCCGGTTGTACTTTTCAAGGTCTTCCTTGGTGGTGGGTGGTATTTGTCGCAAGTCGTCAAGGCTTTTGATAGCCGATGGGTCAATATTATTTTCAGCAAAAAGTCGCCGGTAAAATGCGGAATGCGCCGCCAGGTAGGCGACGTGCTCCCTCAGCTTTTCTTCCTGAAGAGATTTTATGGCTTCTTTTCCGGCGTATTCAATTTTAGGAATTTCCATCTGTTCCTGATTCTATTTCGATGATTACATAGGCGACTGCTTGCTGGGCAGTATGCGAAAGCGACACATGTACCCGGCCACGCGGCAATTTACGATATTCTTTTAAGGTGTCGCCGTAAAGTTGTATACCCGGTTTTCCGAATTCATCATTGAAAACCTCAATCTCATTAAAGGAGAGTTCGCCCCGCCAGCCCGTACCCAGCGCTTTTAAGAATGCTTCTTTGGCGGCAAAGCGCGCCGCGTACGACTCATAATTTGCCTTTTCCCGCTCGCA
>CAYUJK010000197.1:3099-7126 GCA_964444895.1 uncultured Roseivirgaceae bacterium | reverse complement strand
AAAAAAAAGCCCCAAAAAAGGGGCTAACGAAATTTCGGTTTTGCTATAATGCGCTGCTGGCTTCGTCGGTTTTCCAGGCGCCCTTGTGGAGTAGTTTGCCGTTGGCGTCAAATTTGTATTTCATTTTTTCGCCGCCCTGATTTACTTTAAACTTGTAAATCTTACCGTCCTCTTTCTTTATTTTGTACACACTCAGCACATTGGATGCCTCAATGCCATTATCTTCCAGCGAGGCCATCACCTGGTCGGGTACTTTATCCAGCGTGATTTCATGGGTTTCGTACTTGGCTTTTTTCATCGCCTTGTCGTCGTTGCTCTGCGCAATGGACGTGGCCGCTACCAGCAGCAACATCGCCATAATCATCATTAGCTTTTTCATAGTAGGGAAAATTTGTTAACGGTGGTACATAAAGGTAATTGTTAGGGACAACGTAACAAATTCTTAGATGTTGAGCGAGTGGGGCTTTATTTTTGTAACATTCAACTAATTAATAAGTTATGTTGAATTTCAGGTATTTTTTCAATAATGAATTGAACTTTTAATTGAGAAAATAACGCGTAGTGTATCCGTTTTTATCGCCAAAAATCCGGCGAAGCGAAGATTTTTTTTGTTAGTTTGCCCTACTTTTAAGTTATTGCCACATGACCAGAATTACCCTAACGCTCTCCCTAATGTTTTCCGCAGTGATGATGGGCCAGTCTCAGGATCAGGATTTTTTAGAGTCTTCTCTTAGCAGTGTTCATGAGCGATACCGTCAGCAGTTTCCACAGCCGGTATTCTTACACACGGGACCGGAGTACGTCTTCTACGATGTCGGCATCAATGGACATCCCTTTTTCCCCGACGAAGATTTTTCCATGGGATCAGCAATCGTAAAAGGCCGGCGTTTTCCAGAAGTGTCCCTGCTGTACGATGCCTATAAAGACAAGCTGGTGATTGAACATTTCAATGCGTTTAACTACTTCGAATGGCTGGAAGTGGTGCCTGAAAAAGTAGACAGTTTTACCGTTTACGGATATCAGTTTTTTCGGGTGGACGATAAGTCGGAATTTAGCGGGCAGCTCGCCGGAGGGTTCTACAATCTCCTGTTCAACGGCACCGTGCGAGTGATCTCAAAACGAAACAAAGTGTACTACGAAGAAATCAATGACCGCAGGGTGAGCAGAGAATTTCAGCAAAAAGACAAGTTCTATATCGTCAAGGACGGCTCGGTAGTTCAGGTGAGGAGCAAAGGCGGCGTGTGGAGAGTATTTAAAGACAAAAAAAAACCATTAAAAGCTGCCATGAAAGCAGAAGGCATAAAATTTAAATCGCAATTCGAATTTGCGCTCGTACGAGCAGCGCAGATTTATGATAAAATCGAAGGGGGCCTATGAAGTATTTTTACCTGCTCTCCTGTTTTCTCCTTTGTTTGTTGCCCGGGCTCTCGCATTCTCAATCAGATCAGGCGGACGGCGAAGTGTTTAGTTTGCACGTAGACAGTGCTTCGTTTCACACGGTAGTGGAGCGCATAGAAGCCATGAGTTCCTATTATTTTTTTTACAAAGAAAGCGATTTTGATACGCTCAAATTCTCTGTGCATGCCGACCAAAAAAGCCTGAAAGCCATTTTAAATGAAGTTTTTCTCGACTCGCCATTCCGCTATTCGATCGATGACGCCGGCCATGTGTTTGTGACCATGGAAAGGGAAATTGTGACTACGCTACCGCTTGGCTTTCTTACGCAAGAGGCCTCCAAAGAAGATGATGTGCCGGCTGAAGATGTTTTCAGCTACATGCAGGGTGGCAGGGAAAATAAGGTGCTGGCAGAGGCCGAAGCCAGGCTCTACGAAATAGGAAGGAAAACCACCGGAGAGCTCACTGGCAGGGCCAACCTGGCCGGCTATGTGAAGGATGTCGATACTGGTGAGCCGGTGATCGGGGCCGTGGTTTTTGTGGAAAACCCACGAATTGGTGTGGCTACAGACCAGTTTGGCTACTACTCGATCACCTTGCCCAAGGGGCGGCATGAGCTGAAGATAGCGAGTGTGGGCATGAAAAGCACCAAGAGGCAGATTGCCTTGTATTCCGACGGAAAGCTGAACGTAGAGTTGAAGGAAGATGTGGTTCCGCTGCGCGAAATCATTGTGGAGTCTGAGAAAGATGTGAACGTCACCGGATTGCAGATGGGAGTGGAAAAGTTGGACATCAAGGCCTTGCGCCAGGTACCAACGGCCTTCGGAGAGACAGATATTCTCAAGGTGGCGCTTACCTTGCCTGGTGTACAGACGGTGGGCGAAAGCAGTACCGGATTAAATGTGCGCGGCGGCTCTACTGACCAAAATCTCATCCTCTTCAATGATGCCGTTATTTACAATCCCTCACATTTGTTTGGATTCTTTTCCGCATTTAACCCCGATATGCTCAAAAATGTTGAACTCTACAAAAGCGGCGTGCCGGCAAGCCACGGCGGCAGGATTTCTTCGGTGCTGGAGATCACTTCACGAGAGGGCAACAAAAAGAAATTTGTAGGCGCCGGCGGTATTGGGCTATTGACTTCACGTCTTTCCTTTGAGGGCCCTATTATTAAGGACAAGTTTTCGTTTGTATTAGGAGGGCGCACTACCTATTCTGATTGGCTGCTCAGGCAAATTCCCAATGAAACCTTCCGCAACAGCCAGGCCTCCTTTCACGATCTCAATCTGCATTTACATTATGATGTAGATGACAAAAACTCGATTTTTGTATCAGGATATTACAGCCGGGACCGGTTCAAGCTCAACAGCGATACGATTTTTGGCTACCAGAATCAGGCGGCGTCTATCAAGTGGAAGCACATCTTCCAAAACAAGTTGTACGGAGTTTTTACCGCCAGCAGCAGCAGCTATAGTTATGACGTAGAGAGTACCCGCAACCCGGTGAACGCGTTTGAGATGGACTACAGCATCAATCAATACACCGGAAAAGCAGATTTTAATTATTTTCCAAGCTCAAGTCTCAACATCGATTTCGGCTTGTCGTCTACGTATTACAAGTTGCACCCCGGTTCGTTTCAGCCGGCAGGAGAGGAATCGCTGATCCTCCCGGAATTGTTGCAGGACGAGCAAGGGCTGGAGAGCGCTGTGTACGTCGGCGGAAAGTTGGAAGTCAACTCGCGCCTGTCGGTTTACGCTGGCATCCGGTACTCCATGTACAACACCCTGGGGCCAAGAGAAGTGGTGAACTACGCGCCAAATCTACCTCGCGAAGAGCAGAATGTGCTGGACACCACGCAGCACGGCGGAGGCATAGTGAATACCTATCACGGACCGGAATACCGGGCCTCGCTGCGGTACCTGTTGGGTCGCGAGTTTTCTGTAAAACTCAGCTACAACAAGATGCGGCAATACATTCACATGCTGTCAAATACCACCACCATGTCACCCACGGATATCTGGAAGCTAAGCGACCCGCATATTCAACCCCAAATCGGCGATCAGTATTCCATTGGATTGTATAAAAACTTCGTGACCAGGGATGTGGAGACTTCCGTGGAAGCTTACTATAAGGATATTACGAACTTTCTTGACTTTAAGAGTGGTGCGCAGCTCATCCTTAATCCCGCTATCGAAACGGATGTCATAAGTACCGAGGGCAAGGCCTACGGGTTGGAATTCATGGTGAAAAAGCAGAAAGGAAAGATAAACGGTTGGGTGAGCTATACTTACTCGCGGTCGCTACTGCGCACACCGAGCCAGTTTGATTCGGAGATCATCAATGGTGGGGCTTATTATCCCAGCAATTACGACAAGCCGCATGATTTTACCCTTGTAGGCAACTACCGCTTCAACCGGCGTTTTAGCATTTCTTACAACTTCACGTACAGCACGGGTAGGCCTATCACTATTCCGCTGTTGAAATACAATTTTGAAGGAGTGCAACGGCTACACTATTCTGACAGAAACCAGTTCAGGATACCGGACTATTACCGTTCGGACCTGGCTTTTAACATAGAAGGGAATCACAAGGTGCGGAAATTGGCGCACAGCTCATGGACCATTGCCGTGTA
>CAYUJK010000197.1:0-2999 GCA_964444895.1 uncultured Roseivirgaceae bacterium | reverse complement strand
GGCACCGGATGGGTGAAATTAAGCCGCTCTGTTCGCCTGCATGAGAATGAAGATTCATTGGACAACAGTTTTGATGGTTTTGCTGAGGTGTATGTGGAAGACAATCAAGGGCGTATTTTTCCATTTTGGCAAACTTCCGATAATGGTGTTTTTATCGTAAACGACCTCTACCTGAGCGCGGGCGATTCCGTGCGGCTCACGGTAAGGTTGAACGATAATACCACGTACCAATCCAGTTTTTCGGCCTTTAAGTTAACGCCGGAAATAGACACCATCACCTATACTGTTGAAAAGGACGGCTTGATATTTTATGTGTCTACTCAAGACCCCACGGAACAATCAAAGTATTACCGGTGGATGTACGAAGAAACCTGGGAATTTACCTCCAGATATTATTCGAATTATGAGTTTGTAGGCGATGAAGTAGTTTTTAGAACAAATTCGCAAGAACTCTTCCGGTGTTGGAGTCATTCCTGGTCGTCGGAGGTGATTTTGGGATCCTCCGAGAAGTTGAGCGAGGATGTGATCCGCGATTTTCCGCTGGTGAATGTCAGTGGAAGAACGGGCAAATTTGCGCATCGCTACAGCCTGTTGGTACGGCAGCGAACACTCAGCAAGCAGGATTATGAGTTTTGGCAGCGCCAAAAAGCCAATACTGAGAATCTGGGCGGACTATTTGATCCGCAGCCTACTGCGTTAACGGGAAATATCAGAAATATCAGTGATTCCACAGAAGCGGTGTTGGGTTATTTTCAGGTGTATTCAGAGACGCAAAAGCGGATTTTTGTGAATTATGGAGATATTCCGTTTTTCACGTATCGCAGTGGTTACGAAAGTTGCACGCTCGATTCTGTGATGCTGGAAGAGCTTGCGCCAGGAGGGTATTTGCTCTCGTCCACTATCATGGAAGGACCTTCTGTCGTGGGCTACACGACGTCAACACCCGGTTGCATCGATTGTCGACTCAGGGGCTCCTCGATAAGACCTGACTTTTGGGATGAATAAAAACTTTGAAACTGCTATGAAGCGATTTGTATTCACAGTTCTTTTTCTTTTGACGTTCATGGGGCTGGTTGATGCCCAGGTAGCCGGAGGCATTGGCAGTGCTTTCCATCGCTACCGGGTGGATAATCTTCAGGAAAAGCTGTACGTTCATACCGACAGGGAATTTTACCTGTGTGGTGAAATTATCTGGTTTAAGGTGTACAATCACGATGGTGTTCATCACCGCCCCCTGGATATGAGCCGGGTGGCCTACCTCGAAGTCCTTGATGAAGAAAACAAACCTGCACTGCAAGCCAAAGTAGAACTTGTGGGCGGAACGGGCAGCGGTTCTCTTTTTATACCCACTACATTGAGCGCAGGTGTTTACCGCTTGCGTGCGTATACCCGGTGGATGCAGAATTTTAGTCCCGATTTTTATTTTCAAAAAGAAATTACCATTGTAAACACCTTCAGAAGCCTGAGCGTCGCATCTGCCGAAATGGAAGCCATACCTGATGTACAGTTTTTCCCCGAAGGTGGTCATCTGGTTCACGGCCTCGAAAGCAAAGTGGCGTTCAGGGGTGTGAAATCCAATGGGCTTGGCTTTGATTTTGAAGGCGCCGTGGTCAACGAGGCAGGCGACACAGTAGTGCATTTCGAGTCCGGGAAATTCGGCATGGGGCATTTTTACCTCACACCGCAGAAAGAACGGCACTACAAAGCGGTCATAAAAGACAAAAAAGGAAAGCGACACACATATAATTTGCCAGCTGCATTGGATGGAGGCGTGGTGATGCACCTTGCCGAACGGGAGGAGGCTATTGAAATACAATTGAAGGCAACGAACTTTTATGCAAAAGAATTGATTGTTTTTGTTCACCTGCGAAACAAGATTCTGAGCGAGCAGCGCGTCATCCTTGATTCGGGTAGGACTTCGTTCGCGCTAAAGAGAGAAGTATTGGGCGAGGGGATTCACCACATTACCGTGTTTGATGCGGGATTTACTCCCTTGTGTGAGCGGCTGTATTTCCGGCAACCAGTCAAGCACCTGGCTCTGAAAGGAGGCCCGGTAGCGGCAAAATTTGAAACCCGTGAAAAGGTGACCGTGCAACTGGAAAGTTATCGATCCGGCGGTTCAGCCACCGCAGCGAACCTTTCGGCAGCCGTGTACCACCTCGACTCACTGAACGGTGTGCCTGATTCGGACATCCAAAGTTATTTGTGGCTTGCTTCTGATCTTGTGGGGAAGGTGGAATCGCCCGGATATTACTTTTCTGCCTCAGCCACCCGGGCCGATGCCGATATTCTGATGCTTACGCACGGCTGGCGCAGATTTACCTGGCAGCGCGTGCTAAAAGAAGTGGATAAGGAAAAGCCCTTTTTGCCGGAGATTGGAAGCCACATAGTGGAGGCAAAAGTGACAGACAAAAACACAGGTCGCCCTGCGGCAGGTGTGAGCGCCATGCTTTCGTTGCCGGGAAGGTTTGTAAATATATCAGCCGCAATGAGCGATAGCAGCGGAGCCCTGTTTTTTCAAGCGCCCAACTTCTACGGCCCTGGCGAAGTCTTTCTGCGAACGGCTAACGGCGCCGATTCCCTCTACCAGTTCGAGATCCAAAACCCTTTCTCAGAGTACTATTCCCCTTCTTCACTGCCCTTTCTGGCAGCGCCGGTAGCGTGGAAACACCCTTTATTGCAGCGAAGCATCCACATGCAGGCGCAGAATGTGTATCGTCAGGATGAAATAAACCGGTTTGGAGTAAGAAAGGACAGCATGTCGTTCTTTCACACCGCTGATAAAACGTACTACCTGGACGACTATACCCGGTTTACCATTATGGAGGACGTGATGCGCGAGTACGTGCCCGAAGTATGGGTGCGGCAACGGAAAAAAAGCTTCTACTTCCGAATGCTAGACTCACAGCGGGAACTGCTCTTTGGCGATGACAACCCCATGATCTTTTACGATGGTGTGCCCGTGTATAACGTGGATAAACTGATGGCAGTGGATCCGC
>CAYUJK010000196.1:0-7142 GCA_964444895.1 uncultured Roseivirgaceae bacterium | reverse complement strand
CTGCTACTTCACCTGGTCCAGGCTCTTGCTTTGGATTACTTTCTTCAGCTCCACCCGGTAGTTTCTTCCCACAGGCAATGATTTCCCACCGATCTCCACGCTGTTGCCGTCCAGGGCTTTTACCTGGGCGAGGGCGATGGTGTAGGAGCGGTGGATGCGCATGAACTGTTCCGGGGGCAGCGACACCGTGATGCCGGCGAGGGTGTGGTGGGTGATGAAGTCTTCATACACGGTCTTGATCCGCACGTAGTCTTTCAGGCTTTCAATGTAGAGGATGTCGGCAAACATGATCTTTACCATTTTCTTGTCCACCTTTACAAAAATGAAATCCTCTTCTTTTGAAGAATTTCCTGCGCCTTTTACCGGTTTTTCAAGGAGCCTTTCTGTGAGCCGGTCAATGGTTTTCATAAACCGCGGAAAGGCGATGGGCTTTACGAGGTAGTCAAAAACATTGTATTCGAAGCCCTCGACGGCGTAATCGCGATAGGCGGTGGTGATGACGATCAGTGGGGGGTGTTCCAGGGTTTTGATCAGGTCGATGCCCGACATATTGGGCATGTTGATGTCAAGGAATACTACCTGGGGCGATTTATTCTTTAGCAGGTTAAATGCCTCTATTGCGCTGTGGCACACCCCGGCGATTTCAAACTGGTTAAACTCTTTTAGGTATTTCTTGATCACGTTAGTGGCCAGGGGCTCGTCGTCAATGATCAGGCAACGTATCTTCATGCAGTGGAATGTTTAACGTTACCCTAAAGCTATCCAAGTTATCCTCAATATTCAATTCAAAATCATCGGGAAACAAAAGTTCCAGCCTCCGCTTGGTATTTTGTATGCCTATGCCGGACAGCTCCGTCCTATTCATAGCGGGTGTTTCTGCAACCTCGGATTTAATGTTTTTTACTGAAAATTCCAATCGATCGCCCACCACCGAAATCTCAATATCAATCGGGATTTTCCCTTCTTTTAGATGAATGCCATGCTTGAAACTATTTTCAATAAAAGGGGTGAGAAGCAGCGGCGGCAAAAGTTTTCCGGCAATATCACCTGAGATGTGAAGACTTGTTTTCAGCCGCTTGCCATACCGTATTTTTTCCAGGTCGATGTAGTGTTGAATCTGCTTTACCTCATCGTGTAGTGATACGCTCCGGGTGTTTCCCTTGTACACTACGTAGCTCATCAGGTCGGAAAGCTTGAGCACCATTTCGGGCGCGAGGTCCGATTTTTCGAGGGTCAGTGAGTAGAGGTTATTCAGGGTGTTGAAAAAGAAATGTGGCTGCAGCTGTGACCGCAGGTAGGCCAGTTCCGTTTCGTGATGGCGGCGTTCCAGTTCTCGGGTGAGCTTTTGGTTTTTTACCCAATCGATCATCAGCTTGATTCCGGTGGTAAGCCCTACCACGTAGAGTTCGCCGATGTAAACGGCAATCACATAGTTGAAGCCGAACAAAGAAGTCTCTTCATATACCGCCTCCTTGTAGATTTCTGTGGTGACCAACGTGTAGGTGAGCAAAATCCTCAGCATGGCAAAGAACAAAATGGCTATGGCCAGGAACGCCAGGTACTTCAGGATGCTTTTCGGAACGAACCGGGGAAGCAGGTAATACAGGTTGAAATACACCAGGGCGATGTGGATGGGAAACTCTACTATGTTAGACTTGAGCGAGTAGCTGTAGTCATCGAAATAGCTGCCCCAGCGCAGCACGTTCAAAATGAAATAAACCGTCCAGAACAGAATATGGTAAACCACAGGTTTTCTAATCGAACTCAACATGAAACCTTTATTTGTATTGGATATAGTATTCGCTAATGTATTAATTGTTTTCTGACGAATTATCATCTCTTTATCTGGAGTTAGGCGTGGCACGACTTTCCATGATATAGATTTTCGTCCTTTTTGTTAAAGAAATTCGCTAACCTGTCTTTTTCCGGAGCGTAACAGCTCAATGCCACAATTTACCTATATTTATCTTCTGCTGAATGCTGTTGGGAGGCGGGCTTGTGCAGTTCAGCGAATAAATTTTCGGGAATGCCCTGACTTTTGCTATTTCAAAGCAGGAACTATCGGGAAGAATGAGTAGTGAATCTTAGATTCCATCATTCCATTCTTTTTCCAACAAACTCGTAGATGAAAGGTCGCAAGAACATTATTTAATAAAAAAATGAGCACAACTCTTGAAAAAGGCAAAAAGCTAAGAAGCCTGAAAAACCAGGCTTGGAATGTAGATGAAAGCTGCAAATTTGAAAAAATCCACACGGAAATTTTTGACGATTCGGACGAAGCATCGGCCACGGTAGCGCGCGAAATAGCCGAGTTGATCAAAACAAAAGCCGAACGGAAAGAAAAGTGCGTATTAGGCCTGGCCACCGGCTCCTCCCCAAAAAACGTGTACAACGAGCTGGTACGCCTGCATCAGCAGGAAGGGCTCAGTTTTAAAAATGTGGTCACCTTCAACCTCGACGAGTACTACCCCATGGAGCCGAACGCCATCCAAAGCTACGTGCGATTCATGAATGAGTACCTGTTTGACCACATCGATATCGACCGAAAGAACATTCACATCCCCGACGGCACCCTGCCCAAGGAAAAAGTGGAGGCATTTTGCCGGGAATACGAACAGAAGCTCAGCGACTTCGGTGGGCTTGACCTCCAGATATTGGGTATTGGTCGCACGGGCCACATCGGCTTTAATGAGCCGGGTTCGTCGCTTAACTCCCGCACCCGGATGATCACCCTGGACCACCTTACCCGCATGGACGCCGCCAGCGATTTCTTTGGTGAAGAGCATGTGCCCAAAAAAGCCATAACCATGGGCGTAGGCAGCATTTTCAAAGCCAAGAGGATCATCCTTATGGCCTGGGGCGAAGGAAAGGCAAAGATAATTCGCGAAGCGGTGGAAGGGGTAATTTCCGATTCCGTACCCGCCACTTACCTGCAACAACACCCGAATGTCACCTACGTGCTGGACGGCGCAGCCGCAGCAGACCTGACAAGGATAAAAACTCCCTGGCTGGTGGGTACCTGCAAGTGGGACAACGACCTGGCCAAAAAAGCGGTGATATGGCTCAGCGAAAAAGTAAGCAAGCCTGTGTTGAAGCTCACCGAGCGCGACTACAACGAGCACGGTATGAGCGACCTGATGGCCGAATTTGGCTCGGCTTATCACATTAATATCCGGGTATTTAATGAGCTTCAGCACACCATTACGGGGTGGCCCGGCGGCAAACCCAATGCCGACGACACCTACCGGCCCGAAAGAGCAAACCCCGCTACGAAGCGCGTAGTCATTTTCAGCCCACACCCCGACGACGATGTGATCTCTATGGGGGGCACCTTCATTCGCCTGGTGGACCACGGCCATGACGTACACGTAGCGTATCAGACTTCCGGAAATATAGCTGTATTTGATGAAGACGTGGTGCGCTTTGCGGATTTCTTTAAAGATTTCAGCGAAATGAAAAAAGGAAATGGTAAGGACGCGAGGGAATTTTATGAAAGCATTAAAAAGCAACTGAAGAATAAAAAACCGGGCGATGTAGATACCGATGAGATCAAAATGATCAAGGGACTGATTCGCCGTGGTGAGGCCAAAGCCGGCTGCCGGTACGTGGGCATCCCCGACGAGAAAGCACATTTTCTGGATATGCCATTTTACGAAACGGGGCTGGTGAAGAAAAATCCGATTGGCGAAGCCGATATTAAAATCATCATGGATCTGCTGGAAGAAATTAAGCCGCACCAGATTTATGCCGCGGGCGATCTTTCTGATCCACACGGCACGCACAGGGTATGCCTGGATGCCATTTTCAAGGCCATCGACCGGCTCAAAAGCAAGGACTGGATGAAAGACTGCTATGTGTGGCTGTACCGTGGCGCCTGGCAGGAATGGGACATCAACGAGATCGATATGGCCGTGCCGCTGAGTCCCGATGAGTTGATACGCAAGCGAAAAGCAATTTTCAAGCACCAGTCGCAAAAAGATACGGCTTTGTTTCCGGGCATCGACAGCCGGGAGTTCTGGCAACGTGCTGAAGACAGAAACCACGCCACCGCCGCCATGTACCACAAGCTGGGTTTAGCAGAGTACGAAGCCATGGAGGCGTTTAAGAGGTATCATTTCTGATGGTTGCTGGTTACGGGTTGCGGGTTTCTGGTTAGTTGGTCATTAGGGAGACACCCCGTATCGTCATGGCGAACCCGCCTGCGACAGGCAGGGTTTTCGACGATAGGAGAAAACTGTGGCCATCCGGTTAATGGGAGTGGGGAAGTTGGGAAGACAAGGTCAGACGATAGTCCGTCGTGTGAGAGGAGTCAAAAGCGGCAGGAGGCGTTTCCCCATACCGTCATTCCAAAATTTTCGGAGCTTGGGGAGAAAATATTTGAAATCTTGTGCTTGGAAGTAGCGGAAGTTTCAATTAACCGACTGCAAATGAGAAAAACAGAACAACGATGAAGCCGATATTGAAAGTGAGCTTTATTTTGTCACCCTGATGTGCCTGCCTGAATCAGTCAGGAGGAAGGGGCTGAAACGTAACTTTTAGCCGATTGTATTATGGACAAGCAATTGTCGGAACGAAGCGGATTAGATAGACGGGAGGTGGCTCCATTATTCCACTATTCCAACATTCCATTATTCCTAATCTACCTTAGAGCATCTGTTAGAGAACTCTGAGTTTGTCATAAAGAAAAAGTCATTTGGCTCAAAATAAACCATCATGAAGAAATCACTCTTACTCGTCATTATGCTTGCAGGCTTTGCCTTTTCCCTTTCGGCACAGCAGAAACTCCCTTTTGATCTCATGCCTTACCCTGAAAGTGTGGAAATAAAGGAAGGAAAATTCCGCCTGGAAAAGGAATTTTCCCTGGCCGTTACCGGCAATCCACACGAGCGGATTTACGCTGGCGCCACACGTTTTCTGCGTAGGCTGGATGGCCGAACCGGACTGTTTTTTCCGCAGGATTTTATTACGAAAAATAGTGTGGAAAAAAATGCAGCTTTTGTCATCAATGTCGAAAGACCCGGAAAGGTAGAGTTGCATGAAGACGAAAGCTACGAATTAAGCATCTCCAGTGGAAAGGTAACGCTCTCCGCCCTGACCGACATCGGCGCATTGCGGGGCCTCGAAACGCTCCTTCAACTCCTCCAAGCTGACGAGGCCGGCTATTACTTTCCTGCGGTGGTCGTCCGCGATCAGCCGAGGTTTCCCTGGCGCGGCCTGATGATCGACGGTGCCCGCCACTTTATGCCCGTGGACGTATTGAAGCGAAACCTGGACGGGATGGCCGCCATGAAAATGAATGTATTTCATTGGCACCTCACGGAAGATCAGGGTTTTCGCATAGAGTCGAAGGTATTTCCGAAGCTCCATGAGCTCGGCTCCGATGGGATGTACTACACCCAAAAGGAGATCAAAGAAATCATCGCGTATGCCGACGAAAGGGGAATACGGGTATACCCCGAGCTCGACATTCCCGGCCACGCAACGAGCTGGCTGGTGGGGCATCCTGAGCTGGGCAGCGCTCCGGGTCCTTACACGATTGAGCGGTATTTTGGCATCTTTGACCCTTCCATCGATCCCACAAAAGAATCGACTTATGAATTCCTGGATAAACTTTTCGAAGAAGTAGCCTCGCTATTCCCCGATCCCTATTTCCACATTGGTGGCGATGAGAACACCGGCAAGCACTGGCTGGAAAACCCGGATATCGTAGCTTTCATGAAGGAAAAGAACTTCAAAGACCCGCACGATTTGCAGGCGTATTTCAACAATCGACTGTTGAAGATTTTGGAAAAATACAATAAGAAAATGGTGGGCTGGGACGAAATACTACAGCCCGGTATTTCCAAAGACATTGTAATCCAGTCGTGGCGCGGCAAGGCGTCGCTCTACAGCTCGGCCAAAGACGGCTACCAGGGCATCCTTTCCAATGGCTACTACATCGACCTGATGCACCCCGCATCGGAGCACTATACCAATGACCCCATTCCTGATGGAACTGAACTGGACGAAAAAGCAAGGGCTAACATCTTCGGCGGTGAGGCCACCATGTGGAGCGAGCTGGTAACGCCGCTGACCGTCGATTCCCGGATATGGCCACGCACCGCCGCCATTGCGGAGCGCTTCTGGTCGCCCTCATCCATCAGGAATGTGGATGAAATGTACCGGCGCCTGCCCATCGTTGCCCAGCAAATGGAAGAACTGCACCTGACGCACATTAAGAACCAGGATGTGATTCTCCGCAACCTTTGCAAGGGATATGATATCGCTCCTCTGAAAACATTGGTAAGGGTAGTGGAGCCGTTGAAAGGGTACAGACGGAACCTCCACGGCAAGTACTACACTTCCTTTTCACCCTTTACCCTTTTTGCCGATGCGGCCACTGCTGACGCCCCGGATGCCCGTACATTCAACAAGCTGGCTGATGAGTATGTCATGGGCAAGATGGAAGTGAAAGGCGAGCTAACCCGCTGGCTACAGTTGTGGAAAAATAACCATGCCGAAATTAAAAAAATCATTTCCGAATCCCCGGTGCTACAAGAAGTGGAAAGCCTGTCGGAAAACCTCAGCATTGTTTCCGACGTGGGGCTGATGGCATTAAATGGTGATTTTCCGGGTGATCGTTTTGAAAGAATAGCCTGGTACGAAAGTAGTCTGAAATCACTTGACGAAGCCAGGGAACAGGGTGGGCGCACCCAGCTCATGGTAGTGGATGCCATCGAGAAAATTATAAAAAGAGAGACAGCAGCATTGGGAGCAAGATATATCTCTGCCGCTCCCAAAATCGATGGTGACCTCAGCGACTGGAACACAAACTGGAACTATTTCCTCCCCATGAACCACTATAACTGGAGCGACACCTGCTACTTTGCCATGAAATGGGATGAGAAGAATCTTTATCTTGCCTACAAAGTGAACAATACCAACCTGCAGGCCCGCGCTACCAAAAGGGATCAGCAGGGACTGCATGAAGACGACGGCATTGAGTTTTTGATCGACCCGAACCTCGACAAGAGCGCTATATGGATGGAAGACGATATTGCCTATCACGTGAGTATAAAAAACATAATTCTCGATGAAAAAGGAAATAACAACAAGGGCGAATACAACCGCGATTGGAATGGCAAAGCAAAAACGGCAGTGAA
>CAYUJK010000195.1:3335-7145 GCA_964444895.1 uncultured Roseivirgaceae bacterium | reverse complement strand
ACATAGAGCTGCTGAAGCACAAAAGCTACATTGCCATGCATTACGTGAGCAACGAAGAGGTGATGGCTAAGGCATTTCCAGAAAAAATGACGAAGGTAATGCTGGCCATGAAGCCGATGAACGACTTCATCAACCGCGCACTGGACTAAGGCAGAGTAAACCAAATTATGGGCGCTGCCATCCAAAGTGATAAACCGAAAAGGTACTGGATATATTACATTCGGCCCTTCGCTTTAATCCTGATACAAAAAATTTCGTTATACTTTCGGACAAAACGAAACAAAAATCACTAACCATCCATATCTCCTTGCTGAAATATTTACCCATACCCCTACTGCTGTTTTTTCTCCTCTTTCCCAGGGCCGATGTACAGGCCCAGGCAGCCATTTACTCCAATAACTCTCTCCGCGCACAGTTTAACGAGGCCCTGCACGCGGTTTACGGGTTGGAGTTCGACAAGGCGAGGCGCCAGGTGAAAGACATAGAAGCCCGGCTGGGCGAGCACCCCGCTGTGTACCTGATCAAAGCCTTTGTGATCTACTGGGAGTCTAAGCCGCTGAAAATAGGAACACCCGAGTTTGTCAGGTTCGAAAATTACCAGAAAGAAGCGTTGAGGCTAAGTGGACAAATCCTGGAAAAAGACGCTGATAACATTGAGGCGGCGTTCTTTGCGCTCACCGCTCATGCTTACCTGGCGCAGCTTTATGCCGATAACAGCGAACGACTAAAAGCCCTCGGCGAAGCCAAGAGTTTCTACAATTACATGATTAAAGGGTTTGACCTGCTGGACAAATACCCGGAGTATTACTTTCCCTGCGGCATCTACAACTACTACCGCGAAAAATATCCCGAAGAAAACCCTTTCTACCGCCCCTTTCTCTGGTTTTTCAGAAGTGGCGATAAAAAAGAAGGTCTGGAGATGCTGAAGCAGGGCGCAGACAAGGGAATGTTTACGGAGGTAGAGAGTATCACCTATTTGTTCCATATATACCTGCGGTACGAATACCGGCCTGATAAAGCGTTGCCCTACGCGCGCAAGCTCCACCGTTTATTTCCTGCTAACCCAAATTTCCTCGCCAATTATGTAGAGGTGCTTCTGAACAGGGATTCCTTTGGCAGGGATCACCACCTCATCGACTCGCTTAAAAACAGTGAATCGTCTTACTACAGGTATGTCGGACACATATTTAGTGGCATGTATCATGAAAAGCACGCCGCTGACTATGACGCCGCTTTGCGAGCCTACTTGCTGGCCGATGAGCTGGGAAACAAGGAAACCATGCGAAATCCCCACTACGACAGTTACCTGTATTGTGGGTTGGGTAGGATTTACCTGCGTCAGGGCAACCGCCAGAAGGCATTGCAGTATTTCAAGCTGGCGCAGAAGTATGCCGAATATGCATTTATGAAAAAGGAAGCCAAAAGCTACCTCGATAAGTTGTGATCCGACTTACCCAATTCAAAGGGCTTATACAAGAAAATCTCATAGGCGGCCATGCCAAAAACCACCGCATATTGGATGATGAGCACGGCGGGATTTTCCAGGTAGCCGCGCTCAGAATAGCCCAGATAGGAGAGAAAAATAAGGTAGCTCCAAATAATGGGAAACCGAAAACGCGAAAAAAGGCAAAATGCGATAAGAGGGGTGATGTACCAGGGGTATACCGCCGGTGAAAATACCAGGTAAATAGACAAAGCCCATACAAATATCCCCAGTAGCAGATTTTTCTCCTTGCGCTCGGTGATGGCCAGCACAATGATCAGCACAAAGGTAATCGCGGCCAGCACCAGCGCCACCGTTTCGTGGCTATTGACCCCGCCGATGACAAGCCCAACCTCTCTGGCGATATAAAATACGCTGGCATTGAATTCAAATTTTTGGAAATAGGTTGTGAAGCTTGCTGTAAACCCGTTCAGAAGAGGTGTGTTTATCACCGGCAGGAAGGTAAGCAGCGTGACCGCCCCGGTAGTCAGGTATACCCAAGCGGCATCTCTGAAGCGTATTCGCTTCAGGATAAAAGGGAGGAAGATGACCGGTAGCAGCTTGGTAGAAATCGACAGTGCCAGGAAGGCGCCGGCCACGATATACTGCTTTTTCTTCATAAAAAATACCGCCGTGAGAATGAAAAAGATCATCAGCGCCTCGAAATGCAGGTTGCCTGAAAATTCGATGATAATCAGCGGATTGAGCACGTACACGCCGATAAACTTTTGATCGAAATGGTAGGTTTTAAACAGCTTCGTAAGCATGTAGACCGATCCCGCCTCGGCCAGTAGTATCGTCAGCCGCAGTACGATCACGCTCGTTAGGATGTTGCCTTTTCCGGCCAGTGCTGCCAGCCAGAAAAAAAACTGCGAAACAGGTGGGTACACGCTGTGAAAATCGGGTGAATTGAGCAGTTGAAACAACTCCCTGTTGATGCCGCCGGCACTTATGGACGGGTCGTCAATGAGGGTAGAGGGTGTGAGGATGAAGGGGTTGATCCCACCGGCGGTAAGATGCCCGTCCCAGATATAGCGGTAAAAATCCTGCGAAAGAAAAGGCAGGGATACCAGGAATATGGCCCGGAAAAAGAACCCGGCAAAGAGTATCTGATTCAGTGGAAGCTCCGTTTTTTGGATCAGCAGGTACGCTATAAACAGCACGGAATACAGCGTGATCAGAGAAGTGGAAAAATGCCGCTGCGTATAGTAGGCAAATATGAAATAACACAGCGCGGATATAATAATGAGAATGTACGTCCTGCTTGCGCTTAATGAAAAATTTTGGGTAGCAATCCTCATTAAGGAAAAAATTTGTTTCCGGCAATTTATTAAATTTTATTTCGCACATCCCCCAATCGAATGCAAAATTTGCTTTAGCCCGCAGGCGAGACAAACAGCCCGGCGGTATTGCCACAGGACTAAAATGGCAATATCTCCGCCAGGCTGGCCTAATAGCTAAACTGAAGTCATCCGGTGATCTTCTACCGTGAGCACCGGCACTTCTGATAAGGTAGTAATCTTCTTGGCCATGCTCTTGTGAAACATCTCGCGAAATGCATTTCGTGACCGGTGCAAAAGCGATACCAGCGAGACTTTGTGATATCGCAGGTAGTGCATGATTCCGAGTTCCACGTCGCGGCTGTTCAAAATGTAAACCTTAGGCGCGTACTCTTTGAAGTAGGCCTTCAGATTTTCGATATTTTTCATTTCCTCTTTGGCAGGATACTTTTCTTTGTACACGGAAAAAATATGTATCGAAGCATTGTATACCGACGCAAATATTTTGATGATATCCAGGTCGGCATAGCTTTTAATGGGCTTCATGTCGTACGCAAAAGCCATAGTAGCCGGGCTTTTCACCTCCGCGTTGTTGGGTAGAGTCAAAATGGGAATGTCCAGCTCTTTCACCAGCCGGGCTATTTTGGAATTCCAGAAATCCGCACCCCCTTTGTGTTTTTTTGCTCCCGTAATCACAAGGTCTACCCGGTATTTCTTTGCTACTTCTTTGATCTTGCGCGTGAGCAGGCCTCTTTCTTTGAGAATGGTAAATTTGATGTCATAGAAGTTGGACACATCTTTCAGCAAGGCATTCATTCGGGCGTGTATCCTCCGTTCTTTCCATTTCAGCATTTCTTTTTCCAGCCTGTGGATAAGGCCGCTTTCAAATGCCCTTTCGCTGCGCGATATGAGTAGGGGCCTGCTGTATACGTGGAGAAGGATGATCTCCGCACGACATCGATCGGCAATATGGATGGCTTGCCGGAGAACGCTGGCCGAACTTTCCGACAGGTTTACCGGGACGAGTATTTTGTTTACATTTTTCAT
>CAYUJK010000195.1:0-3235 GCA_964444895.1 uncultured Roseivirgaceae bacterium | reverse complement strand
AACTCCGCGATGATGTCCAGCCAGTCTTCGAGAAGGTGTCCAAACTTCGATTTCCACCGCTCAGCCGATCCGATCAGGAAGATATCCAACATTAGGAAAGCATTGAGGATGATGTAAAACAGGTTCCTTCGGTTTTCCAGGTGGTCCGTAATGCCGTTTAGCTTTCTGATCACCTGGGATGGCGCAGTTTGCACCGCTAAAAGCCGCGCGCGGAGGTCTGCCAGGTAAGGGCTTTGGAATGAATGGCTCTCAATGTCCTTGAGCAATTTTGAATAGGCGCTCAGGAGGGCATTTGCCTTTGCCATGTTCTCTGCAAACTCTCCCAACTTTTTAGCGCGCGGCAATATCGCCAGCGTACTGATCACATTAAAGGCAAACAGCCAGTAGAAGCTGATTTGGCTGGAAAAGACCAGCAAAAGCACCGCCGCAAATGCTCCCCAAAGAAGGAAAGTAAAATAGATGGCCCACGGATGCACCAGGTTTTCTGCCCTGCGGAGCCATTGCAGTACCCAGTCATTGGCAGCACCTTCGGGGGCTTTACTTATCCTGGGTCGCACCTGGAAATCCTGCCGCCAGTCCGTTTGGTCGCGCAGCTCGGCTACAGCTGCTTGTCTCGCTGCTATCTCATCAGGTGGAGCATGCGTCTTCAGGCTCTGAGCCAGCAGCGCTTTTCCCTTGGGAGTGCCGGTTCTGTTGAGCAACTGGAAAAGCGAATGTCTTCCAAAAATGTCGAGGTCATAGGCGTAGGGGTGTTCTTCCTCTGCAAATTCAGTTCCTTGGTCAAACCCGTCGAGCGTAAGGTTAAGCCTGTTGATTTCCTCCTTGTTTACCCGGGCCAATAGCTCGTGATGCAGGTGAGCGTCTTTTATTCTCCTGTGGTAGTACACCAGTATTCCAAAAGCGACGAAGGTAGCTGTAAAAGCGATTGATGCTGCCACGCCCAGCCTCAGGTGTACCAGGTAAACTGAAAACGCTATGCCAAAGAGGAATACCAGAATCCTTACCAAGGCTATGCTTTTGTATTTTTTACCCAGTGAAGCCGCCTTATTTTGAAACGTCGCTCTTCTGCTTTCAAAGAATGTTGTCATAAGATCAATTCGATAAAACTATGCTTACGAATAATTGTGCAAGAAAGGGCAAATTATTGCTACTTTTAAACGAAATCTTGATCAATGGAAGAAATAAGTGTACTCATTCCGGCGGCCGGCGGCAGTACGCGGCTGGGCAGACCCAAGCAACTGGTAGCCTTAAATGGCAAGCCCTTGATTGGCATAGCAATAGAAACCTGCCTGGAAGCCGGCTTCAGCGACCTGAACCTGGTATTGGGGTATGAACGTCGAAGAATTGAGAAAGCCGTAGCAGGCTACCCTGTCAATATTATTGTCAATGACAATTGGCAGCAAGGTATTGGGAGTTCGCTGGCTATCGGCGTGAAAAGCATCATCCAAAGAATGGGGTCGAAACCCGAAGGCATACTGATCTACCTGGGCGACCAGCCACGCATCACTGCCCAGCATTTGAACGTGTTGTATGCGGCGTTTGCCGAAGGCAGGGAAGTGGTCGCCTCGGGCTATGGAGGTACCTTTGGGCCGCCCTTAATTTGTGGGAAACAATATTTCACGGCTCTTCAAGGCCTGAAAGGTGATGAAGGAGCGAAAAGGATATTCAAAGATAGACTGAACGAGGTGTTCGTAGCGCCTTTTGAGCCCGGCCGGATCGATATTGACAAGCCGGAAGACCTGGAGCATTTGAAATAGGATTAAAAAAACAGACTGCAAGGACATTTTACCTCTCCCACCCTGCTGTAGAACGAACAGGGCGGGAGAAGTTTTGGTTATCTTCCTCTGCTACCGCTACTGCGGCTATTGCTGCGACTACTTCCTGAGCGTCCCGATGACGAATTAGCTGGGGAGGCGCTACGGCTGCTGCTCTTTACTTGCTGCCTGCCGGAGGACGTCCCCTGGCTCCGCGAACTGGAAGACCGCTGCTTTACCGAAGGTGCGCTGCTTCTCTGCGACGACCCACTGCTTCTCACGGCATTTCTCTGAGGGGAGGCATTCCGTTGGACGTTAGAGCTTCCTGAGGACCTCGATGGCGAGGGACTCACCTGTCTCGACGGCGCCGATGATCGCTGTTCCGGACTTCTGTTGACTCCAGACGGGCTACTGGCACCCTGTCGCGAGGGAGTCGCTACCCGGTTTTGGGTAGGAGCTTTAGGCTGGGCTTCACCTCTTGAGGGGCTTACTGCTTCTCTTCGCTGCTGTTGCGGTTGAGAGCCTGTTCGGCTTCCTTCCGATGGCGTGCTCCTTGAGCCATTGCTCCCCTGCCGGTAGTTAGGCGTAGCTGACCTTTCGGTATTTTGTGGTGTTCTTCCGTATGACTGTCCCGATCGCGTCGTGTTTTGCTGCACGCGACTTGGTGTGGTCCCTTCTCTGCCAGACGTTGTCGTCCGCCGCTGGCTGTTGGCGCCCTGTTGTGTCCGGCTTTGCGGTGTGGTATACGTCCTGCTGCGCGTATCCTGTTGACTGCGCGATCTTATCTCCCCGCTTCTGTCGGAAGTTCGTACAGATGTAGGCCGGGATGTGATGCGCGTGCTACCCGTAGCATGGCGGTATCGGTCTTGTGTTACTACGTCACGACGGCTCCTGTACACATTGTTGTTATAGTAGTTGTTCACGATTACTGTTTTGTGTACATGTGTATGCACCGGACGATAGTAGCTGTGGTGGTACCAACCGCCCCTGTAAAATGGTCTGTATGCGGGCCGGTACACTGCGGGCCCCCACCAGCAACCCCATCCCGGGTTTCTGTGATAGTGAAAGCTAAACCACCCAACAGAGTATCCATAGCTCATGGTCCATCCTGCCCAGGGATTGTAATACATACCGAATCCCCATGTAGCCGGTCTGGCGTAGTAGTATCTACCATACCAGGGTCTGTAATAATAGCCGGTACCATACACCACGGTGGGGCCGTGCACGTACGATCCCAGGTATCCCTGTGTATATCCCATGTACACATATTGAGGTGTTACGTCATAGATATACACGTAGCGCATATTGTACACAGGATAGGAAGCAGGAATGTAGGCCACTTCATAAGGTCTTTCTACAGCCACTGCCCACGGACCCTGAGGCCTGTTGCCTACAAACCAAACTCCGTTGTCCACTACATAGTACTGATTGTGGTAGCGAATGACAGAAGTGGGCGAATTCACTGCATAGTACAAGTTGGT
>CAYUJK010000194.1:4531-7168 GCA_964444895.1 uncultured Roseivirgaceae bacterium | reverse complement strand
GGAAGAAAAGGCGAGGTGATCGTGCAGATGAACATCAACGCCGTGGACAACACCATCGCCCACTTGTATGAAGTGGAAGTTCCTGCTAAATCGAGCAGTAAAGTAGAGATGGCTGCCGCCGTGCCTGCTTATGCACCTGGCTTCGTGAAAAATGTGCTCGGCCCCATCATTGCCGGCAATGGCGACGACCTGCCGGTGAGCGCCTTCCCATGCGATGGAACATTCCCAACGGCAACAGCGCAATACGAAAAACGAAATATAGCCCTGCAAATACCGGTGTGGGATGAGGAAACCTGTATCCAATGCGGTAAGTGCGCGATGGTCTGTCCACACGCCACCATCCGGATAAAAGTATATGACGAAGAAAGCTTGAAAGGCGCTCCGGAAACGTTCAAATCGGTAAGTGCCCGCACCCGTGAATGGCAGGAAACGGAAATGAAATACAGCATCCAGGTGGCTCCCGAAGATTGCACAGGCTGCGGCGTGTGCGTGGAAGTATGCCCCGCCAAGAGCAAAACAGACAAGAGCAAAAAAGCACTCTATATGGAAGATCAGCCTACGCTGCGCGACCAGGAGACCAAAAACTGGGACTTCTTCCTGAAAATTCCTGAGCTGGACAGAAGCCTGATCAGTACGCACACCCTGAGGCAGCAGCAGGTACAGCAGCCGCTGTTTGAGTTCTCCGGGGCTTGCTCTGGCTGCGGCGAAACACCATATATTAAGCTGATGACTCAGTTATTTGGAGATCGCGCTTTGATTGCCAATGCCACTGGCTGCTCGTCCATCTACGGTGGCAACCTGCCCACTACGCCCTATACTGTGAACAAAGACGGGCGCGGACCCGCATGGGCCAACTCCCTCTTTGAGGACAATGCCGAGTTTGGCCTGGGCTTCCGCCTGGCAGTTGACCAGCAAAAGACCATTGCCGAAGACCTGGTGAGAAGGTTGGCTGCCCACATCGGTGAACCGCTAACCTCGGATATTCTAAACGCCGTGCAGCGCGATGAAGCAGATATTTACGAACAGCGCAAGCGTGTGGACATCCTGAAAGAAAAATTGAAAGCCATCGATAGCAAGGAAGCCCGAAGACTGCTTACCGTGGCCGACTACCTCGTGAAGAAAAGCGTGTGGATAGTGGGCGGCGACGGTTGGGCGTACGACATCGGCTACGGCGGTCTCGACCACGTGCTGGCCTCTGGAAAGAACGTGAACATCCTGGTGCTCGACACGGAAGTGTACTCCAATACCGGCGGACAAACCTCTAAGGCCACGCCCATAGGAGCGGTAGCCAAATTTTCTGCCAGCGGCAAGCCCATTAAGAAAAAAGACCTGGGCATGATTGCCATGGCCTACGAATCTGTTTACGTAGCTACGGTAGCTTTCGGAGCCAAAGACGAGCAAACCCTGAAAGCTTTTATCGAAGCAGAAGCCTTTGACGGGCCGTCCATCATCATTGCCTACTCGCACTGTATAGCGCATGGCATCGATATGTCGGCGCCGCTGAAACACCACAAGGCTGCCGTTGATTCAGGCCAGTGGATACTCTACCGCTACAATCCCGATAAGGCGCTGGAGGGAGAAAATCCGCTTCACCTCGACTCGCGGCCCAGGAAGATGAAAGTGGAAGAATACATGGAAATGGAAAACCGCTTTAAAATGCTGATAAAGAGCAAGCCCGAGCTGGCTAAGCAATACATGAAGCAGGCCCAGGAAGATGCGGAACTGCGCTTCAAGCACTTTGAGTACCTGGCCGAGCGGGAAGGGGACAAAGTAGGTATCAACGGCAGTGGAGGAGGTGAAAGCATGCCGGTGAGTGAGGAGGAGTAGGAGATAGCAGCAGGAGGCAGGAGGCAGCGGCAGTTCGCTGCCAGGTCAGACGAAGCAAAGCGGAGTCAGACCGGATTTGGAGGGGAAGGGTGGAATATTGGAATGATGGAAGTTGAGAAGAATGGCAGTAGGCAGCGGCAGTCTCCCCAAACCGTCATTGCGAGTTGGGGCATTTTTGCCAAAACGGAAAAAAAAAGGTTGACGCATCTGTCAGGACACCACGCTGAAGGTGTGGAATGTTTATAGGCACACATCGCACATGGCGGGTACGACCCCGACGGGGTCGAATTCTTCCAATTGCCTTTAAGCTATAAACATGGGAATCCTTCGGATTCAAAAAGAGCGCAACACGTCATCGGCAGGAGCCCTTTCAGCTTTGAGTCTTGAGCCTGCCTTGTCGCCTGCCTGGCGGCAGTCAGGGCAGACAGGCTTTGAACTAAAAATAAACACATTCTATAATGGATCTAAAGACAAAATACTTAGGCCTTACGCTTCGCAACCCCTTGGTGGCGTCGGCCTCGCCGATTTCGGAAAATATCGACAACATCAAAAAGTTGGAAGACGCCGAAATCGGGGCAGTGGTTCTGTACTCTCTGTTTGAAGAACAGCTTAGGCTGGAACAGGAGGAATACAACTTCTTCTCCACGCAGGGCACAGAATCGTTTGCTGAATCCCTCAGTTACTTCCCGGAAGTGCACGAGTATAAAACCGGCCCGGAACTCTACCTGGAACACATTGCCAAGGCCAAAAAAGCCGTGGATGTACCCATCATTGCCAGCCTGAACGGCAGCACCCTGGGCGGATGGACGG
>CAYUJK010000194.1:0-4431 GCA_964444895.1 uncultured Roseivirgaceae bacterium | reverse complement strand
GTGGATGTACCCATCATTGCCAGCCTGAACGGCAGCACCCTGGGCGGATGGACGGCTTATGCCCGTGAAATTGAAAAGGCGGGGGCCGATGCGCTGGAACTCAATATTTACAGCATCCCCACCGATGAAAGTGTGCCGGGGCATGAGATTGAAAAGAAATATGTGGAGATACTGCGCGCTGTGAAAACCGTGGTCAAAATTCCGGTGGCGCTGAAGATCAGCCCCTTCTTTTCCAGCCTGGCCTATATGGCTAAGAAGTTTGAAAATGCCGGTGCCGATGGACTGGTGCTCTTCAACCGCTTTTATCAGCCGGATATCAACCTCGACGAATACGAAGTAACGCCCAACATCCTGCTTTCGCAATCGCACGACATGCGACTGCCTATGCGCTGGATCGCCATCTTGCGTGACAAGTTGAAATGCGACCTGGCGGCCACGGGAGGCATCCACACGGGCACGGACGTCATCAAGATGTTGCTTGTAGGCGCTAACGTGACCATGCTGTGCTCCAGCGTGCTCAAGCATGGAATAAGCCATGTGACCAACATTCTAAATCACGCAAAGGAATGGATGAAAGAGCGCGAGTACGAATCGGTGAAAGAACTGCAAGGCAGCATGAGCCAAAAGAAAACTTCCGATCCCAGCCGCTTCGAAAGGGCGCAGTACATGAAGGCCATTACGAGGTATCAGATGTAGGGCAGGGAAGGAGCAAGGGGCAAGGAGAAAGGAGAAAGAAAGGTAGCGGCAGGAGGCAGTCCCCGTACCGTCATCGCGCCTGCCCCGGAGACTTTCGGGGAGTGGAACGCAGTGGAGCGTGGGAATCTGGTACATGAGAGAAGGGAAGAGCAGCAGGAAGCAGTCTCCCCGTACCGTCATTGCCTTGCCGGACCTTTAAATTTTGGAAATCTAAAGGTCGGCAGAAAGGGGAAAGGACGCATTAAAAATGATCGAAACGGCTTCAGATCTCTCGCCCGCCTTCCGAAGGAAGTTGCGTGGGGATGACAAAGAGGCGTTACTTTCCCAAGGGCCTTGAATTGGTAACGATGAACTCAATAACCAGTAACGAATAACCAATAACCAGTAACCAGTAACGAGTAACCAGTAACGAGTAACCAATAACTCAATAACCAATAACGAACAACCTATATCACTCCCTGGGCTTTCATGGCCTCTGCCACTTTTAGAAAGGCAAAGATATTTGCTCCTTCCAGGTAGTTGCCCGGCACGCCGTAGTCGTTTGCTGCATTCAGGCACACGTCGTGGATATTTTTCATGATGTGTCGCAGGTTGTCGTCCACCTCGTCGCGGTTCCAGTATACGCCCATTCGGTTTTGGGTCATCTCAAGGCCAGACACTGCTACGCCCCCGGCGTTGGCGGCCTTTCCCGGAGCGTACAAAATAGGAGACTCCTGGATGATGTCGACAGCCGCGGATGTGCAGGGCATGTTGGCGCCCTCGGCCAGCAGGATCAGTCCGTTTTTGGCCATGTTTTCGGCGTCTTTGGCATTCACTTCGTTTTGTGTGGCACAAGGAAACGCACAGTCTGCTTTGATATCCCACAGTGGATTGTGGTCCTGCTGGCGGTCCCTGGCCTGAAACTGCGCGCCGGGAAATTTTTCAGCGTATTCAGAAATTCTGCCCCGGCGCACATTTTTAAGCTCTTTTATAAACTGCAACTTCTTCCGGTCAATACCGTCCTCGTCGTAGATAAAGCCGTCCGAGTCAGAGCAGGTAACGGGGATTCCTCCTTCGTCAAGTATTTTTTCGAGGGCAAACTGAGCTACATTTCCTGAACCCGACACCAGGCATTTTTTGTCTTTCAGGTAGTCGCCGCGCGCTTCCAGCATGTGGGTGGCGAAGTAGATCAGGCCGTACCCGGTGGCCTCGGGACGGATGGCGCTGCCGCCCCAGTATTCGCCCTTGCCCGTGATGACTCCGGTAAACTCATTTTGGATCTTTTTGTACGTCCCGAATAGGTACCCTATTTCCCGGTATCCTACGCCAATATCTCCCGCCGGAATATCGGTGAAATCGCCTATGTGGCGGTAGAGCTCGTGCATGAACGACTGGCAGAATCGCATGATCTCGTTGTCAGATTTGCCCTTCGGGTCAAAGTCTGCGCCTCCCTTAGCGCCTCCGAGCGGCAGACTGGTAAGCGCATTTTTAAAAATCTGTTCAAAAGCCAGAAATTTGAGAATGCTGAAGTTGACGGTGGGGTGGAACCGGAGTCCGCCTTTGTAGGGGCCGATGGCCGAGTTCATTTGTACGCGGTAGCCGCGGTTTATGTGGATCTCTCCGGCGTCGTCGGTCCAGCACACCCGGAAGGTGATCATCCGCTCCGGCTCAATCATCCGCTCCAGTATTTTCAGCGAGTCGTATTCCTGGTGCCGGTCCAGCACTTTTTCCACCGATTCGATCACTTCTTCCACTGCCTGCAGAAATTCCTTTTCATTTGGGTTTTTCTGCTCTATTTTAGTCATTATTGCTTTTTTGTCCATAGAAAATATTCTGTTATCTCCGTTTGCCTTGTTGTTATCCGCGCTCCAATAGTTCCAGTGCGCGTTTGCAGTGGTTTTTACAGGTGTTCACGGGCCGTCCTTGTTTCTTACGAAACGATACGGATAAGGATAGAGGCAAAATCAACAAAACTGATAAAAGTGCTTAAATGCTTTTATTGTTTGAATAATGAAGAGGTTTAATGCTGGTAGGGATATTTTGATTGGAGAAAGTGGATATTTGTTGGCGTATGTGTTATCATTAGGCGTGTAAAGATCTTTCAACTTATTTTTTTATTATGTCTTTTCATACTGTTTACATTTTCCTTCTGTTGATTCAAATATCTTTTTTTTCAATGGGGCAAGATGAAAAGTCAAAAGACACCGTCTGGATTTTGTCTCCGGAAGGCTGCAAGGTTTATAATCCTTATCCCCAAAAGAATGAAACCATAACCTGGACAGGCGGATGTGTAGATGGCTTCGCGGATGGAAATGGTAAATTAACATGGTTTGAAAGAGGGAAGCAACATTCCGTCGTTGAAGGCATTTATAAAAGAGGTAAAGTTGAAGGATTTGCAAAGATCGATTTTCTGGACGGAAAATTTTTTGAAGGAACTTTTTCAAATGGTAAAATAGAGGGCTATGGAATGGAAATACAATTAGATTCAGATAGTTTGTTGATGTATACCTATACAGGTCAGTATAAATCGGGCAAACGGTATGGGATGGGCGATGAAGTCCTATATGGCTACAGGGGCGACACACTGACCTACTATCGTGGCTTCTTTGCCGACGGGATGTTTAGAGGAGAAGTTCTTCACAAACAGCTTTTGTACCCTGTCCAGATCCATTATCGGGCAGAATTTCGGGATGGGAGCTTTCATGGTGAAGGCGAGATGAAAAAATTTACACACGAGAAACTGATTTCAGACTACAGGGGAAATTTGTTGAACAGCAAGCAGCATGGATATGGTGTAAACCAGCAAGGCTCAAATAAATATGAAGGCTACTGGAAGGATGGTAAAAGAGAAGGTAATGGCAAGATGTATTTCAATGACCTGCTTATCTATGATGGGGGGTGGAGAAATGACCGGTTCAACGGAATCGGCAAAAGATTTTACCCGGACGGTAGCGTATTTTACGGGGAGTTTCAGGACAACCAGAGGCATGGTTTTGGAATAATCGTTTGGCCAGATGGCAAAAAATATGTGGGCGAATTTAAAGGCGATTTGTTTGACGGTGATGGGTATGTCACGCTGGATGATGTGCCATTACTCGAGTGGTCCGGATTGTGGGAATCTGGTCAGATAGTCGAGATGAAGAGTGTTCCGATCCTTGTCAAGAAGCTTAGCGAACAGAGTCGTCAGTTCGAGAACGGTTTGCCGTAATATCGAGATTTAAGAAAAAAGACCTGACGTCAATACCAAGCAATTCATATCCTCCCGGGTAAATTAGATCTAATGTTTCTATTGATTCAAATCGCTCATCACAAGATTCGGCAATTAACTTGAACAGCACATTCCTGTGAGAATAGTACAAATAGTAAACAACAGCCCACGAAAGTCTATAGTTGTCAGTATTGGGACGTTTGTAAAAGTTTTTCGATTCTATCGGTTTTGCAATAGAATACCCCTCAAGAAAAAGCCTACGTACACCAGTTACATTTCTACTAAATTCAGCGATGTCGAAAGAATAGACTGAATCAACAAGTACAATGCCTTCAAAAAACTTTGACAAACCCTCATTTAGCCAAGTGGGTATTTTTGGACAATAGTCATGTAAAATAGCGTGGTTGAGCTCATGAGCAAAGGTTGCAGTAAAGTCGTCGATTTCTGCATGCATGATCATTTCTTTCAATCCCCGGTCAAAAAAAGCTACCGTTTGATCCCTTTCGGGATTGAAATCAACCTCCTTTTTTGAGAAACTTAAAAATTCC
>CAYUJK010000193.1:2609-7225 GCA_964444895.1 uncultured Roseivirgaceae bacterium | reverse complement strand
CAAACCCTGGCCAACCTGGAAGCCGACGAAGAATACAAGCTCGAAGAAGCCTTTAAAATCACGGATGTGGTGGTGAGTTCGGTGGACGAAGCCATTGCCATTGCCGAGCTGGCGCAGGCCATTGTGGAGTTGACTGCTGCCAGTTCATCAAGTACAGCGTGTGCAGGCCTGGGCGCGTGTGTTACGGCGCCCATTCCGTCCCTCATCGTTTCCGCAGGCACCAATCTCGTTTTGAAAATTGCCAATCTTGCCGCCACCACCACCAATCTTGTAACGGTGAGCCTGGACCTGGATAAATTTTACGAGTTCAAGCAAGACCAGATCGGGGTCACCTACCAATCAGGTGCGGGCGACTATGCGGAGTGGTTGCCCAAGGCCAATCCTTCGGAAAAATTCCTGCCGGGCGAAATAGTAGGGCTTAAAAGCGGGCGTATCAGCAAAAGTACCGTCGGCGCCGAAAAAGTGATGATCATTTCTACCATGCCTATGGCTTTGGGAAACATGCCCCAGGAAGACAAGGTACATGAATATGAAAAGGTAGCGTTCATGGGCCAGGTGCCTGCAAGAGTAGTGGGTGAAGTACACCCGGGCGATTATGTTTTACCAAGTGGTTTGGGCGATGGTTTTGCCAGGGCCGTTCGCCCGGAACACATGAAAATAGGCGATTATAAAAAGATCGCCGGCGTGGTGTGGTCGGTAGACAGCAAGCTTTCCGAAAACATCAGCATGGTAAACGTGGCCGTAGGCATTAACACGCACGACCTCGCCGATGTCATACAAGGGCAGCAGGAAGAGCTTGCCACACTGCGTACGGAATACGCGCAGCTAAAAAAGCAGGTGGACGCTACCCATGCGGCGCTGGCCGAACTGGTGCCAGGCTTTGCAGAGGCTACCGGTTTCGATGGTAAGGCCACGCAAAATACCCGGCAGCAAGTGGAACAGTCGCAGCCTTTACCTGACGCCCACACGCATGTACTGGCGCACGACGACCAGGACATCGTGTACTTCACCATTTCGCGTGCACAGGTAGAAGCCTCGTTTGAGATTGCCCGGGAGCAATACCAGGAAATGCTCCACAACCCCGAAACGCGTCATTTATTGGCAAATGAAAAGGCAGGCTATAAAAATATGGTGATGATGCCGGTAGATCAGCATCCCTTCTGGCAGAAGCTGGAATCTGATCCCCAATACCGGGAAGAAATCATTCAATTTGTTCAGAAAAAATTTGAAAAGGCAGTGCATACGCACAGGCAGCATGCACACAAGTTCACTGACCTGGAAAGGATAGACTGATGTACATACCTGTCACCGTACGCTGTCAAAAGTGGTAGTGCATGTTCGGGAAAATAAAATGTAGATTTTTAGGAGATTAATGGAATGAAGTTCAGCAGTATTTTTTCGCTTTTGTGGATAGTGGTGTCGTTTTATACCGCGCACGCACAAATGACGAATATTCCCGATCCGAATTTTGAGCAAGCGCTGATTGACCTGGGCATCGACACCAACGCGACACCCGACGGACAGGTGGCTACGGCGGACATTGACACCATAGAGCAGTTGAATGTCTCGGGAAGAAATATCTCCGATTTGTCAGGGATCGAGGATTTTGCCAGCCTAACTAGCTTAAACTGCGCCTCTAACCGCATCGCTAACCTGAACCTTTCTGCCAATACCAACCTGGCCTCACTGGTTTGCTCTTCGAATCAGCTGACTACGCTTGACGTATCGGCCATTACCGGCCTCACCTCACTTTTGTGTTCATCCAATGCCCTTGCCACACTTGATGTTTCGCAAAATACCTCCCTTGTCCTGCTCGATTGTTCTGGCAATATGCTCACAAACCTGGATGTAACGGCAAATGCTTTCCTCGAAAACCTCAATAGTTCTGACAATAAACTCACAGTGCTTGATGTAAGTGAAAACGATTCGTTGCGGTCCATGACCTGTTCCAAAAACCGTCTTACGCAATTGGATCTAAGCAGTAATGCGCTGCTCCAAAGCCTCGTCTGCGCGTCTAACCAGTTATCGGAAATCGACGTAAGCACTAACCCCTTACTCTCCACACTCGACTATTCGCAGAATTTCGTCAGAAGCCACGACCTGAGCGCAAATGCAGCACTTACGTCACTCAACTGCGCCAACAACCTCCTGGAATACCTGGCGGTAAACAATGGAAATAATGAGGCCCTGTCCGGTTTTGACGCGCGGAGCAACCCGCTTTTGTCGTGTATCGTAGTAGATGACGCCGGAAACACCGGTGCTGAATGGAAAAAAGACGCTTCGGCGTCGTATGCAGAGACGTGTGAGCCTATTCGCACGTATGTGCCCGATGACAATTTCGAACAGGCGCTCATCGATATGGGGCTTGACACCGCGCCGCTGGACGACTACGTGGTCACGGATAGCATCCGTACGCTCACGGCGCTGGATGTATCCGGAAGGAATATTGCCGATCTCACAGGAATTGGAGACTTCCGCCAGTTGGCTACCCTGGATTGCAGCGACAACCAGATAACGATACTTGATTTCACAAAAAATACAGCCCTCACGGATTTGAATTGTTCGTCGAACGATCTCACAGATCTGAACCTGAAAAACGGCAGCAATGCAACGCTCGCCAATATGGACGCGAGCACCAATGCTCCGCTCACGTGCATCGCCGTTGACAATGGTTTTGTGCCGGGAGGTGGCTGGCAGAAAGATGCCGGGGCAGACTATGAGTTCAACTGTAACCCTGGCCAGACTTTTGTGCCGGACGATAATTTTGAACAGACCCTGATCGACTACGGGCACGACGTGGGTCCGCTGGATAATTATGTACCCACCGCCAACATCGATGACCTCACGTTTATCGATTTAAGTGGCCGGTATATTTCCGATCTCACCGGTATAGAAGATTTTGCGTTGCTGGAGTCGCTGGATTGCTCGGATAACCTGCTCGCGAGCGTCGACCTCAGCAACAATGTGCTGCTGGAAGAGCTGGAGATTTTCAGCAATCAGCTCTCAACGCTCGACGTCACAGCGCTCAGCGCCCTTACACGGCTACACTGTGGGGATAACCTGTTGGAAACCCTGGACCTGAGTCAAAATCCTGACCTGGAGGAATTGATTTTCGATTCCAATTTTCTTACGGCGATTGATTTGAGTAATAACCCTAACTTGGTGAGACTCAATGCCAACTCGAACAAAATAACAGACGCCGGCTTTGACTTGACAAATGCGGCAAACCTTGAGCGCCTCTTTTGCTCCCATAACAAGCTGACGGATATCGATATTTCGCAAAATACTACGCTTATCAGCCTCAACTGTAGCTCTAACAAGCTTACAGCCCTGGATGTCTCAGCGAACGGCGCCATCGAAAAGATCGATTGTTCGCAAAACTTCCTGACAACACTGGACTTGAGCGCCAATGCCAACCTGGACACGCTGAACTGCGGGTCTAACCGACTGGACGATATTGACCTTAACTCAAACCCCTTGCTGCGGATGTTGGTTTGCAATAGCAATTTATTAGCCTCCATTGATGTTTCTGATAATGCTGAGCTGCGTTTTTTTAATGTGAGTAACAATCAACTAGCCGACCTGGATGTCAGTAGTAATCCCGAGCTCATTCATTTGAACAGCAGTAAAAATGAGTTGTTTACGCTTGATGTCACGGCTAATGTCGAGTTGACGTACCTGGCTTGCGCGGACGACAGCCTGTCAGCAATTGATCTTTCTCAAAACACGGCGCTGTTATCATTCATTGCGGACAATAACCAGTTGACGGCACTTGACCTCAGTACCAATGTGGCCCTGCGGGAACTCTCTGTGGCGGGCAATCAACTGAGCGCTCTTGACGTAGCGGCCAACACGGACCTGCTGCGCCTGAACTGCTCCTCAAATGATCTCACGGTGCTGGATTTACAGAATAACGTGGAGTTGGAAGATGTGCGATGCCAGGGGAATGCTTTGGAAGAACTGAGTATGGACGTCCAGAACCAGCTCACGGCGTTGAATTGTTCCTCCAATCAGTTGACGAGGTTGTCGGTGAGGAACGGGGCAAATGGCTTATTGGAAACCTTTAATGCTGTGGCGAATCCCGGCCTCCGGTGTATCGAGGTAGACAACCCAGCGAACATAGGAAGTGAATGGCGAAAAGACGCCCTCGCTTCGTACAGCGATAATTGTCACTACGACGAAACGTACGTGCCTGACGATAATTTCGAAGCAGCATTGGCCGGCATCACCGGCGAGCCGGACAATAATGACGACTACATCCTCACGTCTGCGATAAATGCATTGACCAGCCTGGATGTAAGCAACCAGGGAATCAGCGACCTTACCGGCATACAGGATTTCACATCCCTTCAAAACTTAAATATCAGCAACAACTCCGTCGATAGCCTGTACCTCGGAGCCAATACCGGATTGCTCAGTCTTGACGGCTCGTTAAATTTGCTCTCTCGTCTGGATTTGACCAAAAATAAGCTGCTGCAAACCCTTGATGTAGCGGGAAATCTTTTGACAACACTGCCACTTGACTCACTTGCAGACCTTAGCTCCCTTGCCTGCCAGTCTAACGAACTGGTGGAGCTGAACCTGACGCACAACTCAGCCCTTGTTTCGCTGAATTG
>CAYUJK010000193.1:0-2509 GCA_964444895.1 uncultured Roseivirgaceae bacterium | reverse complement strand
ATTGACCTGACTAACAATGCGGATTTGCGTATCCTGAATGCCTCGGGCAACCAGCTTACCACGTTGGATGTCTCTGCCAACCCTGCGCTTGTTCAACTGGATGCATCGCGGAACCTGCTTGACGAAATGGACATCAGTGGGAATTCTGGTTTGGTTCATCTGAATGTCTCGCGGAATGAGATAACATCGTTGAATGTTTTTCCAAATACTGAACTTCGAGAGGTAAATGCCACCAGGAATAACCTGTTCACCGTAGTGGCCAATAATGGCTTTAACGACACGCTGGCTGTTTTTGACCTGAGAAATAACCCTTACCTCACCTGTATTCTGGTCGATGATATTGCCGCTGCACAAAATTACCCGGGCTGGTCAAAAGATGCCCATTCGTTTTACCAACTAGTATGCGAAGACGATGACAACGACGGCGTGCCCAACGACGACGACCTGTGCCCCAATACCCTGCCAGGCGTGCGCGTCGATTTGTTTGGATGCCCCATTTTTAGCCTTCCGGCAAACAACTTCACGATATTGACTACCGGCGAAAGCTGCCGCACCGGTAACAATGGGAAGATCAATATTACAGCCTCGCAGGTTCACCCTTTTGTAGCTACGCTTACGGGTAGTATCGATACTACTGAATACGAATTCTTTGATAAGGTAGAGATTCGCAATGTACGGGCCGATACCTACCGCCTGTGTATCCGGGTGATAGGGCAGGAGGGATTTGAGCAGTGCTATGCTATTGTGATTACTGAGCCCGACTATTTACGTGTGACGCCTGCCGCCGCGCCGGATAACGGCCGCATAGCCTATTCCCTTTCGGGCAGTGAAGCCTACGTGGTGGAGTTCAATGGGCTGGAGTTTACCACCACCGATCAGGGCGTAAGCCTGGCGTTGCAGAAAGGAAGGAATGACATTAAGATTCGAACCGGAGCCGCCTGCCAGGGCGTATTCGAAGAAACAATTTATTTTTCTGAAGAGGCCTCGTTCTTTCCTAATCCTTTTTCCGAGAGGCTGAGGATAGCAACGGAGTTGGACCTGACTGAAGAGGTGCACATTCGCCTTTATTCGCCGGCTGGCGTATTGATAAAATCGGGCAATTACATGCTCAGCAATGGTCAGTTGGAGCTGGATACATCGCGCCTAACGAAGGGCATATACCTGGTTGAAGTAAACGGACAAAACATAGAACTGAAATTTAAAGCCATAAAACAATGAAAAGCGGACATGTCTTTATGGGTCTGGTGATTTGCGCTGCATTGGCTTGCAAAAAAGAGGAACCGGCCCCAGCTATTATTGGTGGCGAACTATCGCATGTCCAATTAATTTTTCCGCTGAAAAACTCAGAGTGTAATGTGGGTAGGGACTCTGCCGGCAGCGTAAGCACCATCAAGTTTGAGTGGCGCGCTGAGAATGAATCCGACGAGTACGAACTGAATATTACCAATTTGTTCACAACAGAGGCGAGCGCTTTTACCACAGCTGTTGATACGTTCTCGGTAGTGCTGCCGCGCGCCACCCCTTTTTCCTGGTTTGTAATAGCGGGTTCAGATACCAGTGATGTGTGGAAGTTTTACAATTCCGGCGATGGCGTTGCTTCGTACGCGCCGTTTCCCGCAGATATGGTGTTCCCGGCGATGTCTGAAAACATTACTGCGCCTTCCGGTTCGATAACACTGCAATGGGAGGGCGCCGATGTAGACGATGATATTTCCGGCTTCAATGTGTATTTCGGCTTGGAAAACCCACCCCCGCTGGTGGCAGAAAACGTTCCTCAAAGCGAATTAAGTGGCGTAACCGTGGAGGCAGGAAACATTTACTACTGGAGCGTGACTACCATGGATGAGCATGGCCATGAGTCAGAATCCGGCGTGTTTCAATTCAAAGTAGACTGAGCTAATCACCGTGGGATCAGCTCTTGCAAAAGCGCGAGTGTTCTGGTAACTCCAGCACGCGGCACTACTGCCATAGTCAATGGTGTGCGCTGCTTTAAATGACCGTTGACTAATTCCGATTTTTTCCGTTAAGCCGATATTTTACAATTAACTTAACATTGAACTCTCTCGAATATCCTCTGCTTTACACCTATATTTGCCGACTTAAAAAATAAATCCATGATTAAAGTAAATGAATATTTTGGAGGCGATGTAAAGTCGTTGGGCTACGAAACGGCTGAAGGAAAAGTCACGGTAGGTGTAATGGAAGAGGGTGAATACAAATTTGCAACTACAACGGTAGAAATCATGACCGTAATAGAAGGGACGCTGGAAGTACGGCTTCCCGGACATGAGGAATATACGGCCTATCGCCGCGGTCAGTCGTTTGAGATACCTGCCGATGCCTCATTCAACGTTCGGTCTGTGGGGCAAAGCGCCTATCTGTGCCAGTTTCGGTAGCCTGGTGTATACAGGTATTTTTCACTTTATTGAAATAATTAAACTATTTATAAAAAAATTTATAAAAATATGGTAGCTTTGGTGGATTGATTTGCAGGGACTTTTTTTTAATT
>CAYUJK010000192.1:0-7262 GCA_964444895.1 uncultured Roseivirgaceae bacterium | reverse complement strand
AATAAACGGTCGGCGATTCTTTTCCCTCTGGCCCAATCGAAATCGCCTTCCCACTCTGTTTCAAACCGGGTTTTGACCCCTTCGCTCCAGGCCATGGTTTCTGCCTGAACCCGCGTGAACGGATTCAGGGCGCCTACCTGCTCTGGTCCTTCTACGGAAAAGTACTGCCGGTTTTGAATGGTCCCGTCAGGATTGTAAACCATTTCATCCATATCTACAGAGCGGCGTTCATAGAATTTTGGCGTTGTTTTTTTCAGCAGGTCGTAACTATGCCCGAACACGTACGATTTTCCCTTGTATTGAATAATACCGGGATGATTGCCCCTGGTTTTTTCCGATGCATCGATAATCATGCCTTTATATTCCCAGGGTCCTGTCGGGGAGTCGCTCATGGCATATCCAATTCCTTCCGGGCAACAGGTGGAGGCATACGCCATATAATAATGATCGTTGCGCTTCCAAACCCATGGTCCTTCCTGGTAATTCTCCGGTGTTGTGGGTTCCTGCATAATCTCTCCCGAATACGAAATCATATCTTCATTCAGCTTTACGTAATATACTTTGGGGTTTCCCCAATACATATAGGCCTGCTGATCATCATCAATGAGAATGGTAGGGTCAATGTCGTGATTACTGTTTTTAACAAGAGGTTTGCCCAGGGGATCTTTGAAAGGCCCATACGGACTATCGGCTACCAGAACCCCGATCCCAACCCCACCAGGCATCGGACAGTAAAGGTAAAATTTCCCGTTGCGTTCAATGCATTGCACCGCCCATGCACCATTGTTATAGGGCACCCAATCAAAATTATCTAATGATGCCACTACGCCGTGCTCGGTCCAGTTGACCATATCGGTTGAAGTATACAGCAACCAATCGTGCATTTTAAAGCCCATAGCATCATCTTCATCGTGGCTGGTGTAAAGGAACACCGTGTCGTTATGCACCATTGGAGCAGGGTCAGCAGTGTATTTCGTTTGGATGATAGGACGCTGTTGGATTGTATTTTGTGCATTGATCATGGAACCATTTATTCCTATAAGGAACAGCGACAGTACCCATATTTTAAATGCTTTTTTCATTTTAGGCATCTTAATAAGTTAACACAAATCCACCATTGGGCTGAATCGTGATAGCTATTTCTCCTTTTTTAGAAACTTTTACTTCTTTCAGATACGTTTTTTTGTTCTTGTCGTCATTGTACATCTTCACGGTTTTTCCGGCCAACATGGGCAATTCAAGTTTTAGCTCCTTTGCCGTTTGCTCCGCATTCACACCTGCCACATACCACTGCTCACCATGCCGGCGGGCCACCACACTGTATTTACCCGGATAGCCATCGATGAATAGCGTCTCATCCCACGTAGTGGGTAAGTTCCGCATAAAGTCCAGTTCAAACGCCGGCGCCTCGGTCAGGTTATTGGGCGTGAGCGCAAACATCTGTACGGGATTTTGGAAAAGCACCCCGGTGGCCAACTGAAACGCATCAGTAGTAAGCCGCTTTTGTCCGTCCGTATTTCCTTTGTTGAAATACTTATTCAATACCACGCCCCCAAATTCCATACTGGCCACGGCATTACGGATGAAGGGGTGCAATGAGGCGTAGAAAGCTTCTTTCTCACGCACATCCTGCACGAAAACGAGCATTTCTGAAGCGAGCACCGCTTCACTTCCTACAAAATTGGGGTACATCCGCTCCCAACCACGGGGAAGGGTGGCGCCGTGAAAAATCACCATCAAGCCATGGTCATTGGCATCGGACAGGATATCCTCGTACAGGCGCATGGTTTCCTGCTTGTCGCCGCCCAGAAAGTCTACTTTCAGGCCTTTCACGCCCACTTCCTGAAGCCATTTCATTTCTTTTTTCCGGGCTATGGAGGTATTCATTTTGTTCAGAGGGGTCATGAAAGCGTCGTTAAATGAGCCGTTGGAATTGTACCAAAGGAAAACATCGACGTTTTTTGATTTGGCGTACCTGATCAGCTCTTCCATCTTCTCGTAGCCAATGTTCCGGTCCCACCATGCGTCGATCAAAATATACTCAAAGCCCATGGCTTCTGCCAGGTCGATATATTTCACCTGGTCGTCGTAGTTCATGCTGTTGTCCTGCCAGATGATCCAGCTCCAGGTGCCGCGTCCATATTTGTATTCCTGTGATGGTTCGTAGAGCGGCTCTACCATATCGTAAGGAATGGTGGTCTCCACGATGGGCTTTAGGTTTTCACCCACGGTAATTGTTCGCCAGGGCGTCACACCCGGTAGACCAAGCTGCATACCGGTGCTGCCAAAGCCATTGTTTTGCTCCATCTGAGGGTATTCAACCGTGTATAGGCCGTCCGCATAACTACTCAGGTGCGAGGCGTTGGAAAGGCTTCTGACGCCTGTTTCAGAAAGCAGAACCCAGCCATTTTCGCCAATGCGGAAAAGCCCCGGAAATACGTAGCCATACCTTGCTTTCGTTTTTTCCATGGCTTCATCTACAACGTAGCCGCTCTCGTAGCTGGGAGTGGTGCGCGCGAATCCAGCCATGGGCTGCATCATCGGCGAAAGAAAGGCCGTGGCATAAGAAGGGAATTTGAAACCGGTCGCTTCTTTTTCCACCACACAGGCCCTGGTATCTCCCCACATGGGCAGTTCGTAGCGGAAAGCAATGTCATTGTCGCTTACCTGGAAATGAACCGATATCTCCTTTTCATCGGCATTGGCAAACGCACATGTAAGGGTATTCGCTTTGTACGTTATATCCGACTGCTTAATTTTATCCTGTGTATATGCTTTGCTGACATCACCTGTTGAGGATTTTACAAAACGCATGTCGGCGCTAAAATCGCCTTCATTGGTGGTGAGTCCCAAAGGCGAGTTTTCCAGCATGGGCTTCCCCTTGTAGGAAACGGAGTAAACAGGCTTGCCACTACTCACGGACACATTTATTACAAGATTTCCATCAGGGCTGGAAACAGTCGCCGGGGTCTGAGCGTTCATTGCCGATGAAAATAGCATACAGCAAAGGCTCAATAAGATAAAAGCATTTCTCATAAAACAATTTATTTGATCACAATTCTAATACTAATTCACTACCAAAATATTCTGCCGTCGCAGAAGCTGATGCTTCCTGCCCATCTATCAAGACTACCTTGAAAGAACGGCTTTTCAACATACCGTTAAAGGTACCTTTCCTTTTTCCAATGACCAATTTTCTTTCGCCATCATTCCATTCAAAATCGATCAGCGAATAAGCGCCATTTTCATAGTTGTAGTTGTCATTTTCATCTTCGTACAGTGTAAATATGCCGTCAGCTCCCGGATATATGCGGATTTCCAATTCGGACCAGTCCTTTTCTTCCGCATATTGTACATCAGGTCCAAAAGGAATAATGGAACCGCTTTTTATATACAATGGAATAATATCAATGGGGGTTTCCTTGCTTACCGTTTGTCCGCCTGCTGCTTTCTCATTGGTCCAGAAGTCGTACCAGTCGGCGCCAGCGGGGAGATATACCTCCCTCGATTTGATTTTACTGAAATCTTCTACATTGGACGTGTCGCCCTTATTTATTATCTCTTTAAAATACATAGGATCAGTAACCGGCGCTACCAGCAGGGCCTGGCCAAACATAAACTGGTTATTGATATCATGGGTCTTTTGATCGGAAGAGAAGTCCATTACCAGGGCGCGCATCATGCTGGACCGGTTTGCTGAGACCTCCCAGGAAGTGGAATAGATATAGGGCAAAAGGCTGTAGCGCAGGTGGATGAACTTCTCAATCGCATCATATACCGGATCGCCTTTCTTCCCAAATTGATAGATTTCACGCGGTGCATCTGCCCCATGCGAGCGCATCATGGGATTGAAAGCGCCAAACTGCAGCCATCGCGCATACAGTTCGCGATATTCGGGATCGTCCAATTTCTGTGGATAATCCCACAAAAAGAAACCGCCAATATCGCTGTTCCAATGCGGGATGCCTGTAAGGGAAAAGTTCAACCCGGCAGAAATCTGGTTCTTTAGCGCCTTCCAGGATGCCACTACATCACCCGACCAGGTGTTGGCGCCATAGCGCTGCTGCCCGGCAAAAGCCGATCTCGTCAGTATAAATACCCTCTTATCCGAAGTCTCGGCCCGTTGATGGTCATAGACTCCTCCAACCGTCATCAACGGATAAGCGTTGCGCACTTTTCTGAAAGAGCCCAGGTAGGTTGGATTGTCCAGGTCTTCGGGTTTAAATTCCATGTGATCAGGCTCCGTGGAATCCATCCACCAGCCGTCTATTCCCAAAGAAAACAGGCCATTCTTCAAATGTTTCCAGTAAATATCTCTTGCCTCGGGGTTGTATGGGTCGTACACCCGCACGCCTGAGGGGTAATTCATATCCGGCGGCCAGACGTCTTTCCCCGACAAGGGCCAGGTGAGAAAATCCATCAGCATGCCTTTCTCCTTTAGCTCCTTATATTGTTTGGTTTCCGGCCCAAAAGAAGACCAGATGGAAATGATTATATGGGCATTTAAATCGTGAACCTCATCCACAAATTTTTGAGGGTTGGGAAACTCGGGATTTAAAAACTCCATCGCGTTCCAGTGGTAATTATCGCCCCAGTATTGCCAGTCCTGGATAATGCCATCCAGCGGCACACCCAGTTCCCGGTATTTTTTTACCACGTCCACCGTCTCATTTTGACTTTTGTAGCGTTCTTTACTTTGCCAGAAACCATAAGTCCAAAGAGGAAACAGGGGCACATCACCGGTCAGGTCGCGCATTTCGGCCACCACGCCATCAGCACTGCCACCATACATAAAATAATAGTCAATGCATTCTCCGACATCAGAGAGAAATTCGGTGCCCGAAACGTCATCCTTAAAGGTGGTAGGCGAATAGTTGTCCCAAAAAACACCATATCCTTTTACCGACTGAAAAAAGGGCACAAAGTCCCAGGTATTGTTCTGGATCATGCGCACTTCCTGGTTTCGCTGCGACATTTTCCCATTCTGAAGAATTCCCAGGCCATAAATGGCTTCTTCTGGCTCTAACTCAAACGATTGGCTGACAGTATAGCTCGAATCCTCAACATCGAGAATTGGTTTGAATTTGGCAGAACCAGCTTTTTCTTTAAAAAGCGATTTGCCATCAGCTGAAGCGTATGAAATGACCCCTGAATTCTTATTAATGTTCACCTTTAGTCTTTCAGTGCTCAGCAAAATTTCCTGATCTGTTTCATCCAACTGATAAGAAATGGATGCCGGTTCTTTGATCACTGAGAGGCTTTTTTTCTTAAAACTCTCCTCAGGTGATTTGGTGACGCGGACAATGGAAGGGGAGAAAAAGCGTAATTCAACATGGATCGAATCCATCTCAATCCTAAGTCCGGACTCAATTTCCTCAAATTCGAATGTGCTTTCGTTATTGCCGGTACCGCAGCCAAATAAGGTGCAAACCAAAATTAAACTGGGTAGGAGATTTTTCATTAGCGTCATAGTTTTAAATTTTATTTTACCTCAAAAATGATCCTTCGATAACTGGTGAGCGCTGGCTCACCTTCATCAGTCACCTCACAAATCACATGAATCGATTTTCCAGCAGCATTGTCAGGCACTTGCACCGAAGCCCTACCGGATTCAGCGTTGATTATTTCAACCGGGTCGGCATAGTTTCCTGCTTCCGGTATTACCCACCATTTATATTGCAACTGATCACCATCGGGATCCCAGGATTTAGTAGCATCCAATGTGATTTCCTCACCGGTGTTGCAAGCAATCTCAATAGCATCCAGGCTTTTATCATTGTTGATGACCACCTCGGGGTTTCGATTGCCTTTTCCCTCTTTGGCCCAATCCATTCGCGCTGAAAAATTATTAAACATGGCCGGATAGAAATAGGCAAAGTAATCGGTGCAGATCTCATAGGGTTGCCCTGCGTAATTGGTGTAAGAATGTGTCAGGCTATCACGTCCCAGGCCCCATTCAAAATAGCCGCTCCAACTCACCTGGGTCGGCACGTCCGGGTTGGACAAGCCATTGGGGATCACATGTAAAAAAGACGGTGTGTCGCCTTCCACTCCCCATTTGTATTTCGGATACAATGCACCCAGGTTGCCATGGCCTTGAATGTGCCGGGCATATTGCTCCCAATTCTGCTTTCCTGTTTCGTTTTGGTGTTTCCAGCCGCATTCATCCCAAAAAAACATCAGGTCTTTTTCAAATTGACGCATCCACTGGTGCGAACTGGAAGCATAAGAAATGGTATCACCCCTGGACCATGGCCTGTCCTGATCGGTGATGGTATACACACGGAACTTGCGCAAAAACGCTTTTAGTTCTTCCGGCGTACGTTCTTGTTTTACGCGCCAAACGGCCTGAGCGAAGGTATTGCCCCCACCCCAAACAGTAATCCAAATCGGCCGGTCGTCGTTTTCATCGGCCAGGGCTATGATGCGGTTGCTCCCTTCAGAATCATTGCCTTCTCCGATAAACTTCATTCCCATCTTAGTGCTCCCCATCAACGTATTGGACCGCAGGTATTCCGGGCTGGGCCAGTAACCAATCTCCTGCCTTGATTCATCAACCGCAAAAGTTTCCTGACCGGAACGTTTTTTTAAATAGGGTAAGTCTTTTTCATAAGCATTCAACGCATCATGAATAAGATCAATGCGTTCATTCCCTCCTGTATTACTCCAGCCCGTAGTAGCAACAAGCGCTTCCACTTCAAAAAGGTCAGCATGAACGAGCAGGCGGATCATAGACTCCATATCGTCCGGCTCGATATCATTGGGTGCGATATCGGTGAGCACCACAACGCGCGGCTTTAAGCCTTTCTTCTCCAGGTCCTTTTTCGTGCAAGCTCCTGTAACGATACAGATCAAACCTATTGCTATGTATTTTAGTCTCATCCTACCACTCGGATTTGGTTTAAAATTTAATTGTCATCTTTTTTCCATCATAGGCGGCTGTCTCTGAGCTGCTCTGACCCTTTTCATTCATCAGAACAACTTCAAAAATACGGTTCTCTAACATTCCATTGAATTCCCCTTTTCGCTCATCAATAGTGAGTGCTTTGGTTTGGTTGTCCCACACAAAATCAATAGTGGAATGAGCACCCTCTTCATAATTGTAGTTGTCTCCTTCGTCTTCATACAGTTCAAACCTGCCACTTTCTCCTGAATAAATGCGTATTTCAAGCGTATCGGCAGGTCTTTGACCAGTATATTGGAGGATCTTGCCCATTGGAACAACTGAACCCACTTTCACAAAAACAGGAATCTTGTCTATG
>CAYUJK010000191.1:0-7276 GCA_964444895.1 uncultured Roseivirgaceae bacterium | reverse complement strand
ACGGAAAAGTAAACGACTTCCCTGGCTCATCAGTTCCTCTATCGGTAATCGGTGTATTCTTGCTGTGGCTCGGTTGGTTTGGATTTAATGGGGGCTCTGTGCTTTCTGCCGATCCTGCTGCGACTTCTTTAGTGCTTGTAACTACTAGTTTAGGTGCTTGTGCGGGCGCTTTGGGAGGCTTTTTCACTGCCTACGTTGTGTTTAAGCGCATGGATCTCGGTATGGTGCTCAACGGTATACTGGCTGGACTTGTGGGTGTAACGGCTGGGGCAGACGTGATCTCACCGACAGCGGCTTTAATAATCGGCCTTGTGGCGGGCATCCTTGTAGTTCTTTCGGCTGTTACGCTTGACAAGCTTAAACTTGACGACTGCGTGGGCGCCGTATCAGTGCATCTTACCTGCGGTATTTGGGGTACACTTGCCACGGGAATCTTTGCCGAAGGTCTGTCGTTTATGTCGCAGCTCTACGGCGTCGTGATTTGCGGAGTCACAGCATTTGGATCAGCCCTACTGATCTTCAAGGTGCTGGATATGATCTCAGGTATCAGGGTATCCAAGGAGCATGAACTTGAAGGCCTCGACAGCCATGAGCACGGCATCAGAGGATATACCATCATTCTCGAATAAAAGAAATCCTAAAGATTAAAGACACAAGCAGGACGGAAGTATAGAGTCCGTCCTGCTTTCAAAGACACCCTGGCGGTGTAGTGCCGGAGGCTTGCCGTCTCACCACCAGGCAATACTATTCAGCAAGCTATTCATTGATATTTTACAGTGCAGGGCAAGGGGCTATACGAGCCGCTAATCTCCATGAGGAACAGAAATATATCCGATAGCAGGGGCAAAAATTGTCAAGTATGTGTGTGCCGCTTCTGCTCCCGGAGTTCATCATGGTGTTTTTTTCAAATGATCAAGTAACAATTAATAAACTAAATTAAGTATGAAAAAATCTGTATTACTTTTCACGGCAATGTTCGTGGCTGTCTTCACAGTGAAGGCACAAGATGACGACAGCGGACTGAAAATTTCAGGATCGGTCGATACGTATTTCAAGTATGATTTCTCTGGAACCGGAAACATCGGAACCAGCTTTGCCGATGAGCAAAATTCGATATCGATAGGTATGGTGGATATAGCACTTGAGCAGACTGTAGGAAAGGCTTCGTTCGTAGGAGAGGTGGCTTTTGGGCCTCGAAATGCGGGCTCTGCCGGACCTGGTGCTGCGGTACTTGAGCCACATATCCAAAACTTGTATGTGAGCTACGCTTTTTCTGATGTGGTGTCGCTTACTGCCGGATACATGGGCACGTTTGTGGGATACGAGGTGATCTCTCCGGTGGGAAATTTCAACTACTCTACTTCGTACCTGTTCACTAACGGCCCGTTCCAGAACGCTGGTATAAAAGCAGATTTTGCCATTTCGGACAGGTTTGCATTTATGGTGGGCTTGTTCAACGACTGGAACGTGTACACAGACGCCAACGGCATATCTGATTTTGGAGCACAGGTATATGTGGCGCCGGTAGATGGCTGGGACGTATATCTAAACTTTATCACAGGATGGCCTTCGGGTACAGAAGTGGACTTGACTACGGGCTTCCAGGTTACCGACGAATTTTATCTTGGCCTGAATGCCGCTCTTTATAACGAAGCTGGCGACGCAGACGGCGGGTTCAGCGGTGCCGCGCTATATGCGCAGTACGCTCTTTCCGATGCGGTTGGTCTGGGTTTGCGATATGAGAACTTCAAGGATAAGGAGCAGTTTATATTCGGAATGACGGAAGATGTTTCCGTGAACGCTTTCACCTTGTCTGCAAACCTGAAATCGGGCCCGCTTACGATTATTCCTGAAATCAGGCTTGATGCGGGTTCCTCGGACATATTTGTCGATAGTGACGGTGCAGCAACAAAATCAGCAACACAATTTGTGCTTGCAGCAGTATATTCATTCTAAATTTCTTGATTTAGGTTTGTGAATGCAAAGGCCTGTGTATTTTTACACGGGCCTTTAGCAGCTATATAGATATGAAGAAAATATTCACCCTTTTTACACTCCCACTCCTCCTCATCACGAGTTTGTATGCACAAGACGATGTCTTGCCCAGGGATGAGACCGGCAGCTACGCGTTTTACGAAGTAGTACATGCAGAAGGTGTGAGTGCAGATGTGCTGCTCGGCAATGCCCGGTCTTTTTTGAAATACTATGTCAATAAAAAATACAGGAAAAAAATTGCCGTGAACCAGGCATCGGGCGAGGCGACGGCCATCTCCAGTTTTTTGGTATACAAGAGAGGCTCTTTAGGTAGAAATGTGGATGGCGCCATTGAGTACACCATTCGCATCGAGGTAAAGGACGGCCGGTACAGGTATTATATCGGACATTTTGTGTTTCAGGAGTACCAGCGCAACCGGTACGGCAGGTTTGAGCCTGTATCTGGTAAACAACGACCGCTGGAGCAGCCCTATTCTGACCTCAACAAAGGCCAATGGGAGGATCACAAGAAAACCGTAAGCGAAAAAATAGAGCTGTTGGTGGGAGAGATGAAGGTGGCGATGGCTGGAAAGCCTGAAAAACAAAGCAAAAGTACAAAAGTGGCAGATGATTGGTGAGGGGGTTTAAAAATGCGGTCGATTTGACCGTGATTTTTGAAATTTTAGGAATTTTTGGCTCTGTAAGGGGTTTGTTTTTGTAAAAAGTGTGAATTTTTTCTTTTTTTTAGGTCGAACCGACCTCTAAATTCAAAAAAGTACTATTTTTCGGAAAAAATGTGTGAAACTATTTAAACAAATAATTATTTATGGCCTATTTAAGATTTAAAGCTGTTGAAGAGGCGGCCAAAAGGGCGCCTAATTTTCCGGTTTTACCTTCAGATAAGATCAGCGATTACTACGGCGAGACGTGTTTTGATCTTGCCAAAATGAAAGGGACCTTGTCTCCGGATGTATATAAAAAGGTAAAATACTATATCGACAACGGAAAGAAAATCGATACCGAAACTGCGGACGCCGTTGCCGCTGCAGTAAAATCCTGGGCTATGGGGCAGGGTATTACCCACTATACGCACTGGTTTCAGCCGTTAACAGGGTCTACCGCCGAAAAGCACGATTCTTTCTTTGATGGCGGCGATAAGATAGAAAAATTCAAGGGTGGCGCCCTGGTGCAGCAGGAGCCTGATGCCTCATCTTTCCCATCAGGAGGTATCCGTCAGACTTTCGAAGCACGTGGCTACACAGCCTGGGATCCCAGTTCACCTATGTTCAAATGGGGGCACACCCTTTGTATTCCTACCATATTTGTTTCTTACACAGGCGAAGCCCTTGATGTGAAGGCCCCCTTGCTTAAGGCTTTGGAAGTGGTAGACAAAGCGGCTACTTCGGTGTGCAAATATTTTGACAGAAACATCTCCAAGGTTACCGCTTCATTGGGCTGTGAGCAGGAGTATTTTTTGATCGACAAGGCTTTGCACAATGCACGCCCTGACCTGGTGATGGCCGGCAAAACCGTGTTTGGCCATGATCCGGCACGAGGCCAGCAGTTAGAGGACCACTACTTTGGCTCTATTCCTACCAGGGTCTACGCTTTCATGCAAGATTTTGAAACCGAATGCTACCGGCTTGGTATTCCCGTGAAGACGCGACACAACGAGGTGGCTCCCAGTCAGTTTGAAGTGGCGCCTACTTTCGAAGAGATTAACGTGGCGAACGACCACAACATGCTCCTGATGGACGTAATGCGCAAAGTGGCCGACAGGCATGATTTTGTCGTGCTGTTCCACGAAAAGCCATTCGCAGGAATCAACGGATCGGGTAAGCACAACAACTGGTCGCTGATCACCAATACCGGTGTAAACCTGTTTCAGCCCAGCAGCAGCGCCCGGGAAAACCTGCTTTTCCTCACTTTCTTTGTGAATACGCTAAAGGCGGTGCATGACTATGCAGACTTGCTGCGAGCTTCGATCGCTTCTGCTGGCAACGACTTCCGTCTTGGCGCCAACGAGGCTCCACCAGCTATTATCTCTGCCTTTATTGGCTCTCAGCTATCTGAAGTGCTTGACGAACTGGAGCACAACGGCAATATCAAAATAGAAAAAGGCGACAACATGTACATGAAATTGGGTATCGACAAGATACCGGAAATCATCATGGACAATACCGATCGAAACAGAACATCGCCATTTGCCTTTACGGGTAACAAGTTTGAGTTCAGGGCAGTAGGAAGTAACGCAAACTCGGGCATTCCCATGGCCATACTGAACCTGATTGTAGCCGAGCAACTCACCGTGTTTAAAGAAGAAGTAGACAAGCTCATTAGTAAAGGAAAAGAGAAGCGACTGGCTATCATTGAGGTCTTGAGAAAGTGCATCAAAGAATCCAAGAACGTTCGCTTTGAGGGCGATGGCTACTCAGAAGCATGGGTAAAAGAAGCTGAGAAAAGAGGTCTGCCTAACGTAAAAGATACGCCTGAGGCGCTCGACGCTTTCCTTACCGATAAGAACGTTAAGGTATTTGCGAAGCACAAAGTGATGAACGAGCGTGAGCTTCACGCCCGCAATGAGATTCTTTGGGAGAATTACATCAAAAAAGTGCAGATCGAATCCAGGGTAATGGGAGACCTTGCCTTGAACCACATCATCCCTACAGCAATAGCGTATCAGAACAAGCTGATCGCCAATGCTAACGGGCTGGCTGGCCTAGGTCTCGACAACAAGTCGGCCTTGAACGTAATTGCTAAAATCACCGAGCACATCGACGCCGTAAAAACCGGCGTAATGGATATGATCGATGAGCGTCGCAGGATCAACAAGATCGAGGATACCCGTAAGAAGGCCGTTGAATACTGTCACAGCGTGAAACATAAGTTTTTTGATAAGATCAGGTATCATGTTGACAAGCTTGAACTCTACGTGGATGATGAAGACTGGCCACTGGTGAAATACAGAGAAATGTTGTTCATCAAATAAGGAGTTGAATACTACGGAAAAACAGCGTACATTAGAAAGTCCTGCCGACAAATGGCAGGACTTTTTTGGTTTTGTCCAAATAGAAGCAAAATGGAATTAGTAGGATTGGTTCCAGCAGCCGGCCTTGCCAAGCGGCTGGGAAAAATCGACTCAAGTAAGGAGGTATTACCTCTATGGATAGATAGGAAGGTGAACTCCGAGGGCCCGGAAGTTTTTTCTGAGTACCTGCTGAATATGTACAAAAAAGCGGGGGTCAAGCATGTTCACTTTATCATCAGGAAGGGGAAGTGGGATATTCCAGAATATTTCGGAAATGGTTCTCGTATTGGGCTACCCATCAGTTATTTGATGATGCAGCATCCTTACGGCGTGCCTTTTACGCTGAATGAGGCCTTCCCATTTACAAAGGATAAGCTCGTTGTACTTGGCTTCCCTGATATGGTTGTCACACCTTCTGACGCTTTTTTGCCGGTGGTCGAAAAGCTGAAGAGCACAGATTCGGACGTGGTGCTGGGAGTGTTTCCAATTGAAACAAAGGAAAAATGGGACATGGTAGAAATCGACAATGAAGGCCGGATAACGGACATTATCATCAAAAAGAAAGGATTAGCCCTTAAATACGGTTGGTCCATTGCCGCCTGGAAGCCAGTCTTTACGCAGTTCCTTCACGATCGTATTGAAAATATATTGAATGAGGGCGGGGACGGTACAATAGCCACAGGTCAGGGGAGTTCCCGAGAGCTGTATCCAGGCGATTTGTTTCGAGAGGCCATCCAGCGGGGGCTCAATGTTGAAAGTGTAGTTTTCGAGGGAGGTGAATGCATGGATCTGGGCACGATTGATGACCTTGAACGTTTCAGAAGTCAGTTTTGTGGCACTAGTGGAGATTTCTGAAATTTTTTGGAAATACTACAAAAAAAATTATAACTATACATATTTATTTTTGTACTTTTGTCAGAATTCTTGCGATGATGATCTTACCGTACAAACAGTAAAGAATATCTACGCAAATTTTCTTAAAGCATAAAACCTAACTAATCCAAAACCAATGAGAATTTATTTTTTTATTACCGCGGCTGTTCTGTTTTTGGGCTCCTGCTATTCTACCAGGGATCTGAACTATGTGCAAAGTGACCAGTATTCTTCCTCAAAGGTGACAGCTTTTCACAATAAGCGATTCATTTATGAAGTGCAGCCAAATGATATTCTGTCAATCAGGGTACAAAGTCTGGATCCGGAGCAATCCGCTTTTTTCAACATCGAAAATGTAGGTGGAGGAGTAATGTTTGGCGCTGAAGCTTCGATGTTTATGAGTGGTTACTCTGTAGATGAAAAGGGTTATATCAATCTTCCGATAGTTGGCCAAATGAAAGTGAGCAGTCTTACTGTAGATGAAATCCAACGACTCATACAGCAAGAAATTAATAAGTATCTCCTCGACGCGATTGTATTGGTGAAGCTGGTGAGCTACAAAGTGAGCATTTTAGGAGATGTCCGTAATCCCGGCTTATATTTTATCTACAATACCAAGGCTACGATTTTTGAAGCATTGAGTATGGCTGGTGATTTGAATTTAACCGCAAACAGAACTAATGTGAAGTTGATTCGGCAAATTGAAGATAGCGGCTATGTAGTGGTACTGGATCTTACTGATCCGAAAATTTTAGAGTCGCCTTACTACTATATGCTTCCAAATGATGTAATATATGTAGAAATAGCAAAAGAACAGACAGTGCGGCAAAACCTGCCGATCCTTGGCACCTTCTTTACGGGGCTTACGACCTTGATCCTCATCCTCAATTACCTGGATAATTACAACCGAAACTGACAGTGAAATGAAAAACAGGCAAGCAACTGAAGATTATATTGATATAAAAGAACTCTTTGGAAAGTTTGTTTCCAAGTGGTACTACTTTGCCATAGCATTCGTGCTGCTCTTTTCTTTGGGGTTGTTGTGGATTCAAACCTCGCCTACTATCTATGCTGTTAATTCAGTGATGAAGATGAACGTTGGAACCACGAAGGCCGAAATGATTTTGGATGCTACGAGGCCCCAGGACCGGAATAACCAAAAGAATATAGAAGACGAAATCCTGGTAATCAAGTCCTCTGAATATGTGCGGGAAGCATTGACGAAGCTTGATTTTAGCATATCGTACTTTGCTGATGGAATTCTTGGGAAAAAGGAAATTTATAAAAATCAGTCGCCTGTCTTGGTGGAGTTGGATTCATCTTCATTGCAGATTTCAGGTTTGCCGATCCAAATTAGCATACTCTCTAACCAGGAATATGAAATAAGTATTAAGGGCGAAA
>CAYUJK010000190.1:0-7280 GCA_964444895.1 uncultured Roseivirgaceae bacterium | reverse complement strand
AACGGCACGTATGCCTACATCATGAAATTCCGCAGCCTCACTAATCCCGAGCGCGGGCAGTTTGAGAAACGGGGAGGAGTGAATTTATTGCGGTAGGTTTTTAGGTATTGATTGTTGGGTTGGACGTTGTATTCAGCATTCTGTAATCGGTATTCAGTCGGTTGATTTTGAGAAGTTGGAAGTTTGGAGGCTCGGAAGGAATAGTCAATAATCCATGGGTGGTCCAGCCTTCCAATTTCACTGAATACAGAATACCGAACACGGAATACGATCCAATAACTCAATAACGATTAACTCAATAAGGAATGGCGAGAATCACGAATAATCAATATTCAACAAACAATCATCAATAATCAATGGGTGGTCCAGCCTTCCAATTTTACACTGAATACCGAATACCGAACACTAAATACAAACCCAATAACCCAATAACCAATAACAATTAACCACCACCTACTTACTGGCATTAAAGAGTTTTTGCTTTTCTTCTTTGGTGAGGCTTTCGTAGCCTTTTTCGGAGATTTTATCAAGAATGGCGTCGATTTCAGCCTGGGAGACATCGCTTTTTTTAGAAGGGGAAGCCGATGAAGAGCTGCTCTTGCCGGTCTTTTTGTGTGTAACCTTTATTTTGGGTTTGGGAGAAAACAATACCCGGAAAAATTCCATGATCTTAAAGACAAATACGCCCAGTTCATTTCCTTTCTGCAACTGCTTCGTGTAGATAAAGCCCACCAGGGCTCCCGTGAGGTGAGCCAGCTCACCACCGATGTTGACGCCTCGTTCCAGGGTGAAAAGGCTGATAAACACGTAGAACAGCGCGATATACATGATCTTCACTGGCCCCAAAAAAAGCATGTAAAACCGGTAGTCGGGCATCATGGTAGCCGTGGCCACCACTATACCGTAAACAGCCCCTGAAGCACCTACCATAGTAGAGAGTGGCATGCCGGGAATGAGGTTGTACACCAATAGATAGACTACAGCGCCACTCATGGCACTGATCACATAAAGGTTAATAAGCTTCTGGCTTCCGATGTACTCCGTGAAAAGGCGTCCAAACCAGTAAAAAACAAGCATGTTGAAGAAAATGTGAAAAATGCCGGCGTGGTTGAAAGCGTAGGTGATGATAGTCCATGGTCGGAAAATAAACTCTTCAATGGGCGAGGGGATGGCAAATTGCCAGTGAATGATTTCGGCTACCTGGCCTAACCCCACGTGCCTGAGTAAACCGATCAAAAACAGCCCTACAAACACGGCCACATTGATGATGATGATCTGCGCTACCGCATTGTTGGGTCGGCTCCAGGCGTATTTAAAGTCGTTAACTATGGGATTCATTTTACTAATAAAAGTTGTTTCGTTGTTTGTTCCAGATTTTGATCATGATAAACGCGAAGATCATACCCCCCAGGTGGGCAAGGTGCGCCACGTTGTCGCCGGGAGACTGTTGAAACGTTGAATATACGGCGATTCCGCCTAATATAATAGCCAGCCATTTCATTTTGATCGGAATGGGAGGGAAGAGCAGCATCATTTCCATATTGGGGAAAAGCATGGCGCCGGCCATCAGCAAGCCATAGATGGCCCCCGAGGCGCCTACCATTGGGATCGCCTTATTCACGGGGCCCAGCAGCTCAAAATAGTTGATTCCCCCGTACACCACGGCTGCGCCAATGCCCGTAACCATGTAAAAGATCAAAAAGCGGTTTGACCCCCACACTTGCTCCAGCAGCGATCCGAAAACCATCAGCCCGATCATGTTAAATAAAATGTGGGTGAATCCCCCGTGCGCAAACATATACGAAAAGAGCTGGTAGGGCTTAAAATAAGGGCTGTCAAAGGGGAAAAGTGCCAGGTAAATATTAATGGGCTCGAATATAATAGCGCCAATAAGAAATACGGCCACATTGATGATCAACAGGTTTTTAACCACAGGAGTGAGTCTTCCAAACATATCTTTTAGTTAAATAATTCTTTAATACTTTCAATATCGAGTATATAAAATGTTTTTTCGCCCGACGGCGAATAGTTGGGGTTTTCGCACCCGAATAGCTGGTCGATGAGACTTTTCATCTCTTCCGGGTTCATGGGCCGGTTTCTTCGGGTGGCGGCATTTTTTGCCATAGCCCGGGCCATATTGGTTTCCCTGTCTTCAGAGCGTTCGGTGGTGTTGGTTTTATAGTCTTCCAGTACGCCCAAAAACAGCTCCCTGCCCGAAGCTGATTGAGAAATGGCCGGCACGCCGTGCAGGGCGATGGTATTTTTGCCAAATTCTTCAAATGCAAACCCCAGGCTTTTGATTTCCAGCTCCAGCTCTTTCACCAGTGTGTAGTCGGCAGCGCTAAGGTCGATGGTCTCCGGGAACAAAAACTGCTGAACATGCCCAGCTTTGTTCGCAATAAAGAGCCGGAATTTTTCAAACAGTATTCGCTCATGGGCCAGTTGCTGGTCTATGATCATCAATCCCGATTTTACGGAAGTAACGATATAACTGTTGTGTAGCTGGAAAAGATTAGCACTTTTTTGAGGGGTGTTGCCTTCGGCGTGCTGTTCGCTTCCCAGCTTGTTAGCGGCGCTTTCAAATGTCATCCTCTCTGGAACTTGCTTCGCTTCTGCCTCTGCTTGTTTTTCCATTCTTTCCGATTCGAAAGCGTCTACATATAGCTTCTCCCAGTTTTTGAAGTTTGCTTTTTCGACAGGAAAATCCCCTGACGTGCCGCGGCTGTGCGCGGTAGGATTTTGCCGTTGGAGGTCAAAATGGGCAATTTTATTGATGAAGTTGGTGTCGACGGAGTAGTCCATGGAAGGGCTCAGGTTAAAAGTTCCCAGGGCCCGTTTTACCGAAGTCTTGAGCACGGTATAGATGGTTCTTTCGTCGTCAAATTTGACCTCGGTCTTCGTAGGATGCACATTGATGTCTATATGCCGGGGGTCCAGTTCTATAAAAAGGACAAAGAACGGAAAGCTGGATTCGGGGATCAGGCCATGAAATGCCTGGCTAACGGCGTGATTCAGGTAGCTGCTTTTGATAAAGCGGTTGTTGACGAAGAAAAACTGGTCGCCGCGGGTCTTCCGGGCAAACTCCGGTTTTCCGATGTAGCCGGTGATCTTTATGTTTTCTACCTCCTCGCGGCAGGGAACCAACTGCTGCTGGTAGTTTTTGCCAAAGAGGTGCACGATTCGCTGTCCCAGCTTTCCGGGCTTCAGGTGGTACACCTCTATATCGTTTTGAAAAAAATAAAAACCCACCTCCGGGTTTGCCAATGCCACGCGCTGAAATTCGTCGGAAATATGCCTCAGTTCCACGGCGTTGGATTTCAGAAAATTTCGTCGTGCGGGTACGTTGTAAAAGAGGTTCTTCACCATGATCGTGGCGCCCGCAGGCATGGCCACGTCTTCCTGAGAGAGCAGTTTTGATCCCTCAATGACGATATGCGTACCTGTTTTGTGTTCTTCCCGCCTGGTTTTCATTTCTACCTGGGCCACGGCCGCTATGGAAGCAAGGGCCTCGCCTCTGAATCCCATGGTCTTGATGCAAAAGAGATCTTCGGATTTCTGTATCTTGGATGTGGCGTGCCGTTCAAAACTCATTCGGGCGTCGGTCTCGCTCATGCCCACTCCGTCGTCGGTCACCTGTATCAAAAGCTTGCCCGCTTCCTTCACTATTAATGTAATGTTTTTGCTCTTTGCGTCGATAGAATTTTCCAAAAGCTCCTTTACCACAGAGGCGGGCCTTTGCACTACCTCGCCTGCGGCAATTTGATTTGCCAGGGAATCGGGAAGCAACCTGATAACATCTGTCATGAATGAAGGGTAGCGGTACTAAATTAATTTTTTTGATTTCACAAAAATATACAAGCCAAAAACGGCTATAAAAATCCACAGCGCTACGTTGCCGTAATAAAGGTAGCCGATAAAGCCCCCGAGAAGCAACGCCACCAATACCAGCTGTGTAGAGGAGGCCTGCCTGGTGTGCCTGGCCCTGCGGGCAAACCCCTGCGATATCATGGAGCTAACCTCACTTGAATTTTCGCGATCCAGATCCCGCTTTACATTTTCGGTACGATACTTGATTTCCTCTTTTACAGGGTCGTAATATCTCGGCTCATAATTAAACCGTTTGTTTTTTGGAAGTCTTTTAAAAAATGAAAAATTCATCTATTTTGAGGCTTTTTAAGGTTACAAAATAAACTTAAATATCTATTTATATCAAATCGATTTTTCAGACCGAACTATGTGGAGAAGATTAGGGCTATTTTTAGTGCTTTCCAGCATCTGTTTTACCTCGCCGGCTGCTCATTCCTTTAAACCAGAAAGAACTCAGTGGGTAGATTCGGTATATGCTGTCCTTACTCTCGAACAGAGAATTGGTCAACTTATTATCTCTAATCCGTCGACTCCTGAACTGTTAAACTCGCTTAACTCGTCAAATGTTGCCTTGGGCGGAGTAAGCCTTCCCTGGGGCAATGTGAACGAAGTGTTTGGCAGTTTGCACGATTTGCGAAGCCGGCAAGATGTCCCATTATTGTCCTATTTTTCTCAAAGTGAGAATTTCCAAAGCTTTTTTCCAGGCGTGGTTCCCTATCCTTCTTACGTTACGAAGTGTGCGGCCTTCGGCCTGGAAACCCTGAAGGCCCAGCAAAAGAGCGAGGTAGCCCTGCTGAACCGCTTAGGCATTAACCTGGTAGCTGATGTCAACTTTAACCTTCAAGTGCTACACGGCGAGTTTTTCGTGAATGAGCGCAGTGGAGTGGCGTCTTCCATCAATGAAAGCATGTTTGGCTTGAAGACCGAAGTATTCCGCGAAGGGAATATCCTCAGGTCCATGGATATGAGCTTGTCCCTGTTTGACTATGATTTCCTGAAGCACATTCCCGATAGCCAATACGAGTCCGAAACCTGGATGCACCTGCGCCGGCACATTGATGTGCTGTTCGTAAACGAGCTGGACCTGAAAAGCGGCTGGTCAGTAAAGAAATTTGAAAGAGATGTGGCAAAAGGATTTCTCAAAAATAAGCTGGGGTACCAGGGGCTGCTGGCCGCCGATCTTGATCGCGTAGCACGATTGATACATGGGCAGGTGGAATACCATTCTGTGGCGGTCGATATGATCAATGCCGGTTTTGATCTTGTGCTGTCGTCCGATCCGGTAGCTACCCATAAAAACCTGTTGTACGCCTACAAAATGAGGCAGATAAAGCCCAATGAGCTGGAGCAGAAGGTGAAGGACATTCTCAGCGTCAAGTACGATCTGGTTGATTGGGAAAATAGGGATGCAGTGGTGACGGTGGATTACCACAGCGTTTTTAATGCACCGGAAAATGACCACCTTAACTACGAAACCTACGCCCATTCCCTTACCTTACTCAAGAACAAAAACGACCAGGTACCATTCAAAGCCCTGGAAACGCACAACTTTGCCTCATTGATGGTTGGGGATGATGAGTTGAGCACATTTCAAAAGACCCTGGACAAGTACACAACCTTTACACACTTTGTGCTGCCGGCGTACGACATTACCCCGGAAAATTTCCCGGAGCTTATTAAAAAGCTGGCGGCGTTTGACCATGTAGTGGTGGGCGTCCACGCCCCGTTTAGCGAAAGAATTGTCGATTTGCTTGCTGACTTGGACGGACGCACACACCTGGTGACTACGGTGTTCGACGGACAGTTGCCCGAGGGTATCGAATCCATCAACGGCGCCCTGATTGTAAGCTATGAAAACAACGAGTACACGCAGCAACTGGCGCCGCAAATGATTTTCGGGGCCCGGCCTTTTTCCGGTGTTTACCCATTGGATCACCAGGATTATTCCGGCGAGGGAATCCCCACGGAATCGCTCGGAAGGCTGGCCTATGCCAAGCCCTATAAAGCACAAATCGACGAGGCCAGCCTGGCCAGAATAGATGCGATAGCGCACGAGGCCATTTTGGTGGGCGCTACCCCAGGATGCCAGGTGCTGGTGGCAAAGAACGGAAATATCGTGTATGAGAAATCCTTCGGCGCTTACACCTATGAAAATGGCTATCCTGTTACCGATAGAACCGTGTATGACGTGGCGTCAATCACCAAGGTGGCCGCTACTACGCAAGCTGTGATGTTTCTCGCAGAGCAAGGCGTGCTGAACCTCGACGAAAAATTATCTACTTACCTGCCCGAGCTTGCCAGCACAAATAAGGGAGATTTGATCATCCGGGATGTGCTCACACACCAGGCGGGCTTGCTCGCATTTTTGCCGTTGTGGAGCCAGACACTCAATGTGGAGGAAATCGAAGCACCCTACTATAGCGAGCAACTGGATGAAGAATACCGCAATGAGGTGGCTTATGGCATGTACTCTAACCTGGCATTGCGCGACTCACTATATAGCTGGACGATTAAGTCGCCTCTGCGCAAAAAGCCTCGCTATCGCAGACACGCCCCCTACGACTACAAATACAGCGATTTGGGTTTTTACCTCATGTACGCATTGGCGGAGAGACTGCTGAATCAGCCGATGGACGAGTTTCTGGAGCAGAACCTGTATGAGCCGCTTGGCATGTCGTATACTGCGTTTAACCCTCTCTGCAAATTCGACATCTACAACATTACACCTACGGAAGACGATAAATTCTTCAGGAATGTGCTGGTATGGGGCAATGTGCACGACCAGGTGGCAGCTATGAACGGCGGGGTGTCGGGCCATGCGGGCCTGTTTTCCAACTCCACTGATTTGGCCAAGCTGGGCCAGATGCACTTGCAGGGGGGGATGTATGGCGGGTATCGATTTTTTGCGCCGGAAAGTATTCGTCAATTTACCGCTTCACACTCAAAGACCAACCGGAGAGGACTCGGATGGGACAAGCCTCACCATAGTGCTCACCTGAATCCTGTTTCTAACTATGCTTCGCTTTCGTCGTACGGGCATAAGGGTTTTACCGGCACTATCCTGTGGGTAGACCCCGAACATGACCTTGTCTACGTGTTTCTCTCCAACCGTATTCATCCCGACATGTCTAATAACAAACTAAACAATTTTGAGATACGTAAAAGAATCCATGATGCTATTTATGAATCAATTCATAACTTCGGGCAGCAATTGAATTAACAGCAAAATTGGATTTAATGAAGATAGGTATTGTTTGTTACCCCACGTTTGGGGGAAGCGGGGTGGTAGCCACTGAGCTGGGAAAGGGTCTGGCGAAAAACGGCCACCAGGTACATTTTATCACATATTCACAACCTACCCGGCTCGATTTTTTTAACGAGAATCTTTTTTACCACGAAGTGGATTTTCCTTC
>CAYUJK010000189.1:0-7321 GCA_964444895.1 uncultured Roseivirgaceae bacterium | reverse complement strand
CGTGAGTAGTGGAAGTAGAACCGGGTACATAAACCGGAAATTTATCCCCCTCACTGCCAATGTGTATGATGAAGGAGATGGTTTCGGAGCCAATCCACATATCAGCGTTGCCTACATGCGTTTGGCCGATGTTTATCTCATGTACGCTGAGGCAGCCTTAATGGCTTACGGATCTCCCAATGGGAAATCAGGTAATTTCAGTAAAACTGCTGTAGAGGCTGTAAATGTGATTAGAGAAAGAGCAGGCGTTGGACTGGTGGACAGCAAGTTTTTGGGCTCTGTAGAGGATTTTTTGCCTGAGCTGAGACGGGAACGCGCCGTGGAACTGGCCTTTGAAAGACACCGGTTCAATGATCTGAGACGTTGGCTGTTGCTTATTGAAAGACCATATACGATAAAAACATCCATTGAATTTGACCGTGCCGGAACGCTGGATACAGAAAATCCATCAGAGAATCAGGTGATGAACCTTCGGGAAGAGGTAATTCTGGAGCGTAATTTCACTGATAGGCATTACTGGTTGCCCCTAAAAGTGGCCGACGTGAGTATTTATCCGGAACTCAGACAGAACCCCGGATGGTAGAAGGTCATAGACCGGGATGTTAAATCTTAACGAGAATACAAATGAAATATATAAAACTTGGAATGCTTTTGTGTGTCACAGCAACTTTGTTGCCTGCAATGTTGAAAGCACAGACGACCGCAAGAAGCAATAATAGACACGTAGAGATATCGTCAGTTCAGGGTGCTGAGTCAAATAGTGCGCAGCGGAAAACCGTGTCTGTCGATGATGAAATGAATAGTTTTTCCGCACCTTCATTAATGGGTGTTAGTCGGGTTGATCGCAGAGAAGATGACTCAGACACGACTGTTTCAGAACTAAGCCCCAGTGTTTTGGCGGGCGATGGTGTTCAGGTAGCGTATCGCACCGTAGATCAGCAAGATATTCTCGGTGGGGTATCTTATGTGAATGTGCCTGAGATAATGGATATGAACTATTTCACATATACCCTGGAAAATATGGAAGCCTTTGCCGCGGGTTATCATGGCAATCTCTGGGGTATGGATCAAGCTTTGGTGCTTGTCGATGGGGTGCCCCGCGATCCGGGCAGCGTAATGCCCATTGAAGTTGCCCAGATATCGTTCCTGAAAGGGATTTCCGCCGTGGCGCTTTATGGAAGCCGTGCAGCAAAAGGTGTTATCCTGATCAATACAAAAAGAGGAGCTGCCGGTAAGCAAACGATTAATTTCAGGGCTAACGCCGGGGTGCATCTTCCCAAAAGGTATCCAAAATACCTGGGATCAGCAGAATACATGACGCTGTACAATGAGGCCCGTGTTAACGATGGATTGACTGAATTGTATTCTGAGGATGAAATCTACCATCATGCCGCAGGTGAAAACCCCTACAGGTATCCGGATGTAGACTATTATTCCCCCGAATACCTGAGGGATTATTACAACCGTTACGATGGAACTTTGGAAATAGCCGGTGGCAGTGATAAGGCTCAGTACTATACAAATCTTGGTTTTTTAACCGAAGGTTCACTGTTGAATTTTGGGCAGGCAAGTAACATTGGTAATGAGAGGTTTAACGTCCGCGGAAATGTAGATGTGAAAATAAATGAATTTATTAAAGCCAAGGTAGATGCAGCTGCTATTTTCTATAATGGAAAAGGCGTAAACACCAACTATTGGGAAGGCGCCGCAGACTTGAGGCCAAACCTTTTTACGCCACTGATTCCGATCAGTATGATTGAAGATACGGATGATGCATCGTTGGTTTATGTCAACAACAGCGAACACTTGATTGACGGCCAGTACCTGCTAGGAGGTAGACAGTTGAATCAAACCAATCCAATTGGGGATATCTATGGCGCAGGGTCAAGAACTATGGCCAGCCGTCAGTTTCAATTCAATACAGGTGTGGATGCTGATCTGAGAAATGTTTTAAAGGGACTCAGTTTTAGCTCTTCATTTGGATTGGATTATAATACTACTTACCTCCAGTCCTTTAACAATGAATATGCGGTTTACGAACCAAATTGGAACAGCTATTCGGGCGTTGATCTCATTAGCAGCCTGTCGAAGATTGGACAGGATGCCAGTTCCCGAAGCCTGGATGTGGACACCAGCTATTACCAGCAGGCGATTGCCGTTTCAGCCCAGTTAAATTATGTCACAAGCGTTAATAATAAGCATAATATTACGGCAGTATTGTTAGCGGGGGGCTTCCAACAGTCAATTTCGAGTATTTACCATCGTGTGGGCAATGCTAATTTAGGCTTGCACCTGGGGTACAATTTTAAGGAGAAGTACTATGTGGACTTCAATGGAGCTCTTATTCATTCCGCGAAATTGCCAGAGCAAAACCGCCAGGCAATATCCCCAACACTGTCGTTAGGGTGGAGGATTAATAAAGAAGGATTTTTAGCTTCATCATCCGTCATAAACAATCTCATGCTGTCTGTTTCCGGAGGTATAGTGCACTCGGATCTCGATATACGCTCCACAGACGGAGAAAGGGAATACTATCTCTATAAGCAGATTTATTCGCAGTCCGACGGAGCATGGTACTCGTGGAGAGATGGATTGCTAACGCGCAGTACCGATTCGAGACAAGGGCCTAATCCTGATATGGTTTTTCCTAAAAGGGAAGAAATAAACATTGGTTTGAATGCTGCATTGTTTGATAACCTGATCACACTAAGCGGGTCTGCTTTTTTCACCAGAATGACGGGACTCGTTGGTCAGAACAGCGCTCTATTCCCAAGCTATTTTTCTACGGGCTGGCCGGTGTCGTCGTTTATCCCTTATGTGAACTACAATAATGATGAGCGCAAAGGTGTCGACTTCAATCTTAACGTAAACCAGCAGCTTGGCGAAGTGGGATTAAGCCTTGGTTTGACCGGGACATATTTTACTACCAAGGCAGCTAAAAGGGCTGAAATCTGGAACAATGAATATCAGTATAGGGAAGGAAAACCTCTCGATGCAATATGGGGCTTGGAGAGCGAAGGCTTCTTTAACGATCAGGACGACATAGACAATTCAGCTGATCAGAGGGCTTTTGGTGACATAAGACCAGGAGACATCAAATACAAGGATCAAAACGGAGACGGTATCATCAATGACCAGGACGAAGTTTATCTCGGAAGAGGTGGCTGGTCCGGAGCGCCTTTAACTATGGGCGTACATGTAACCGCGAAGTGGAAGGGCTTTACCTTCTTTGCTCTGGGGGTTTCGCGTACGGGCGCCTACGGCATGAAAAATAACAACGACACTTTCATGGACTACTTCACTGTAGATGTTGACGATAAGTATTCGGAAGTAGTAAGAGGTCGCTGGACTCCGGAGACCATGAACACAGCTACGCATCCGCGACTGACTACGCTAGCCAGTGATAACAACTATCAAGACTCAGATTTCTGGATGTATAGTACCAATCGTTTTGACTTGGCCAAGGTGCAGATATCTTATGCATTTCCTCAGAATACCATTGGTTTTATAGATGGTTTGGAAGTTTATGTGAGCGGGGCAAACCTTTTAACAATTGCTCCCAATCGCGAAATACTGGAATTGAATGTCCGAACCTCGCCTCAAACTCGGTTTTTCAATTTGGGAGTCAGGGCACAGTTTTAATTAGTTCAAAAGAAGAAAGATATGAATAAGAAAATACTGTTTTTTGTTTGGATATTGGCAGCGCTTTACGCCTGCGAAGATGTCTTTGAGCCCGCAGTTGAGAACCACCGGGACCTGGAGTCGATGCAAAATGAGCCTAATTTTGCTACCGGGCTCCTGTACAACGGTTATACACGAATACCCACAAACGGATGGTCATATAGTGAAATAGCGACTGACGATGCAGTTGGTAATGATCCGACACATAACTTTTTCAGAATAGCGTCGGGCCAGTGGGCGGCCAATAATAATCCCTTGGATCAGTGGTCGAATTCAAGAGCGGCTATCCAATATATGAATATACAATTAGCAGAGGTCGACGAGATCAAGTACTCGGATGATTCTCTGGTCAACGAGATGTTCAGGGATCGTATTAAAGGCGAAGCCTATGGTTTGAGAGCTTTGTTTATGTACCACCTCTTGCAGGCTCATGGCGGGTATGCTGGTGGAGAGCTTTTGGGCGTTCCTATTATCTTGGAGCCCGAAGATCCGTTTTCAAATTTCAACCAACCAAGGGCTACTTTCGAGGCTTGCATGCAACAATTGTACAGCGACATTGAGTTGGCTATTGAATTGTTGCCTCTTGACTATGGAGAAATCAGTGATGCTTCAGATATCCCTGCTAAATACCTGGAGAAAGGTGCGGGCATTGGTGATTATAACCGGGTGTTTGGAAACGAAGTAAAACTTCGTTTGACAGAAAGGATAGTTCGCGGCATCCGGGCTAAGGCGGCATTGCTGGCTGCCAGTCCCGCATTCAGCCAGGGAAATACTACTACGTGGGAAGATGCAGCAAATTTTGCAGCGGAAGTAATTGATCTTAACGGCGGTGTGGCCGGTATAGATCCTGCCGGGGTAACTTGGTTTGCCAATACGTCCGTGATAGATGGTTTGGGCTCGGGAAATAATCCTCCAGAGATCTTGTGGAGGAATAACATTGAAGGATCCAGTACGGGCATTGAGGAGTTGAATTACCCTCCCACTCTTTTTGGCGACGGGTTGGTGAATCCGACTCAAAACCTCGTAGATGCTTTTCCGATGGCCAATGGCTATCCGATCAGTGACCCTGCCGGTAACTACGATCCGCTAAATCCTTATCAAGACCGCGACCCACGCTTGCAACAGTTTATCATCATAAACGGAAGTACGGCTGGTCCCGGTGGAGCTACCATTTCTACAGCAGCGGACGGCGGCACTAATGATGGACTGAACAGAGTAGAAACCTCTACCAGAACAGGCTATTATATGAGGAAATTGCTCCGTCAGGATGTAAACCTTAATCCCAATAGTGTTAACGGTCAGCGACATCTGAAGCCTCATATTCGTTATACCGAAATTTATCTTAGCTATGCCGAAGCAGCGAATGAAGCCTGGGGGCCTATGGGTACAGGCGGACATTCATATTCTGCCTACGACGTGATAAGGGCGATCCGTGAGCGGGCCGGAATAGGCCTTGACAACGGGGATGCTTACCTGGAGTCTATCAAAAATGACCAGGACGCTATGAGAATGCTGATCAGGAATGAGCGGAGACTTGAGTTAAGCTTTGAGGGTTTTCGCTTTTGGGATCTTCGCAGGTGGGATGCTAATCTCACGGAGCGCGCACGTGGCGTAAGAATTACAGGTAGTAACCATGAAGTCATCGATGTACAGAACAGGGTTTTTGATGACCATATGATTTATGGACCTGTACCATTCAGTGAAATACTGAAGTTCGATGCATTGCAACAAAATACTGGATGGTAACTTCAGTATTATTATTTACAACAAAATAAAGAAAACATGAAATATATAGCTTGTTTGTTTTTAGCCCTGGCTTTGTTTTTTTCTGCATGCCAGAACCAGGACTGGGAATTTCCGGATTTCGACTATCAGACAGTCTACTTTGCGCATCAGTATCCGGTAAGAACGATTACGCTCGGGGAAGATATTTTTGATACTTCCCTGGATAACGAATGGAAATTCAAAATCATGGCCACTACCGGTGGAGTTTATGAAAATGAACGTGATATTACCATAGGAGTAGAAGTAGACAATGAGCTGGTTCAGGGGTTGGTATTTGCAGGTACCGGACAAGAGGTAAGGGCCATGCCCTCCAGCTACTATACGTTGGCTGCCAACCAGATCGTCATACCAAAGGGACAACTGATCGGCGGAGTAGAGGTGCAGCTTACAGAGGCGTTCTTTGCCGATTCGTTGGCAGTTGGAAATGCGTATGTGATTCCCGTGAAGATGACTGGCGTGCAAAACGCCGACTCTATCCTTTCAGGTGTTCCCATGTCAGCAGAAGCCAACAGAGTCCTGCCAGGCGACTGGGCAGTACAACCCAAAGATTTCGTCTTCTACGCGGTGAAGTTTATTAATCCCTGGCATGCAAATTACCTGCGACGTGGGAAGGATGATGTCGTAAAGGACGGTGTCCCGTCGACAGTTGAGCGGAGAGGCACTTACGTTGAAAATGACCAGGTAGTTAAGTTAACTGCCCTTTCACTAAATGATCTTCAGTTTCCGATGGATTTCCAAAGCAAGGGAGGTCTTAATCTTGGAGTAAAAGTGAAACTTAGTTTCGACGAAGATCAAACGTGTACTATTGCACCAGAGGCATCATCTTATCAGGTAAATGACTCTGTTCGTGTTTATAATGTGACAGCATCAGGCACGGGCGAATTTGTTGAAAAAGGCGAAAAGAAGAGCTGGGGCAATAAAGACAGAGATGCGCTGTATTTGCAGTATGAGGTAAGCTATGAAGTAGAAATCCAGTTTCCGACTGAAGGATTGCCTGATGACATAGAACAAGTCGTCTATTCGACAGTCGATACATTGGTGGTTCGTGATCGTGGGGTTAAAATGGAAGTTTTTACACCGGTTCAGGAGTAATTTTTCACTTTTTAAATTGAATAAAAATGCAAAACGTATATAAAAAGCTCGGTTTTTACGCGGTAGCGCTGTTCATGGCTACGTCATGTGCAGATACCGACCCGCTTGGATTTGAGGTGCAAAAGCCCGCAAGCGTAGCCTTGCAGGAGGAAATCAATGCGTATGACGACTTGAAGGCCTACGTAAACAGGGACGGAAACAGCCAGTTTAAATTAGGTGCTGGCATCTCGCTCGCAGAATACATGGATCAGGGGGCGTTTTACCGGATGATCAATCGCAATTTCGACGAAGTAACGACAGGGTACGCCATGAAGCACGGCGCGATCGTGCAGAATGACGGTAGCCTGGCGCTCGGCGATGTGGTGGGTCTGCTGGATGCGACACAGAAAGCCGGGATTTCGGTGTATGGCCACACACTCTGCTGGCATGCTAATCAAAACGCGGAATACCTGAATAGCACCATAGAGCCCACAGTAATTCCAGGTTCGGGCGAGCCTACCTGGGAGGTAGTTACCGAAGCGGATTTTGAAACGGAAGATGACTCTAACTACCAATCGAATACAAACGCCGTGATGTCATTCACGGCAGACGGCGAAGGTGCCAACGGCGAGGGACGGGCACTTCAAATTACGAATGCCGAGGTTCGCGCCAACGATTGGGACGCGCAGTTCTTCATCACCTTTTCCCCTGAAACAGTAGTGGGTGAGAGGTACACGCTCACGTTTGATGTTCGTGCCGATGTAGATGCTTCATTCCCCACTCA
>CAYUJK010000188.1:7092-7365 GCA_964444895.1 uncultured Roseivirgaceae bacterium | reverse complement strand
CAAACCGTAGGGTGTGGAGGATGGTTTCCGCCTGAATGCAATGAAATCTGTGCTGAAGTGTGTGGTACAGAAAATGCTTATTTATGCGAAGATTGTGCTAAAGACTTATACGAAGGCGTCCCCATTGACGGCGGCCTCTCCTGGCTTCTCCTTGCAGGCGTGGGCCTGGCGGGAAATCATATTCGCAAGAAGCGGAAGAAGAGGATGGCTGGTGTCGAGGTGAAGTAGTTTGAGATTAGGTTGTAATCGGTGTTCGGTTTGGAAAGCCAACAG
>CAYUJK010000188.1:2860-7082 GCA_964444895.1 uncultured Roseivirgaceae bacterium | reverse complement strand
AATGTGATTATGCCTGTGTGGATAATTGCGAAAGTCAGGAATGTGAAGATTGTGTGTTGTATGGTCCAAGTAATCCTGTCCCCATCGACGGCGGCCTCTCCTGGCTTCTGCTGGCAGGCGCGGGCCTGGCGGGAAATCACATCCGCAAGAAGCGGAAGAAGAAAAATGCGGGCCTCGTAGCGAAGTAGTTTGAAATTAGATTGTAATCGGTGTTCGGTATTCGGTTTGGAAAGCCAACAGCAAAACTATAAGGCAACGCAATCCCCTAAACTTCCCCACATCGCCCCCCACCAGGGTCTCCTGCAAGGGACTCTCACCCCCATCAGAGTCTCCTGCAAGGGACTCTGATGAACCAAGATAAGCTCAAAACTTGCCCACATCTTTTTTGTCATTACCTCCCCGTTGGTTAATTTTGGTCGCAATCCAACTCCCCATCAGAGTCTCCAACAATGGACCCTGATGAGCAATGATGACCAACTTAACATTTACAACATGACAAAGGAAGAATTTGACAAGCAGCTCGCTATCCTCATTGCTGAGCATGAAAACCTCATCACTCGCAAAAATGTCCCATCGCCCATTTTCAACGGTATTTATCAACGCTATGAGTACCCGGTAGTCACAGCAGAACACACCCCTGTCTTTTGGCGGTTTGACCTGGACCACAAAACCAACCCACACCTCCAGGAAAGGCTCGGCGTAAATGCGGCCTTCAACTCCGGCGCAATCGAGCTGGACGGGAAAATCCTTCTTGTGGTCAGGGTAGAAGGATACGACCGCAAGTCTTTTTTTGCCGTGGCCGAAAGCCCCAGTGGCATCGATAACTTCCGCTTTTGGGATTACCCAATCACCCTACCCGAAACCCACGAACCCGACACCAATGTGTATGACATGCGCGTGGTGCAGCACGAAGACGGCTGGATCTATGGCACCTTTTGCACGGAAAGAAAAGACCCCAATGCCGCCAAAGGCGATACCTCCTCTGCGGTAGCGCAATGCGGGATAGTCCGCACCAAAGACATGAAAACCTGGGAGCGCCTTCCGGACCTGATTACGTACTCCGGTCAGCAAAGAAACGTGGTGCTTCACCCGGAATTCGTCAATGGTAAGTACGCACTCTACACCCGCCCGCAAGATGGCTTTATCGATACCGGATCGGGTGGTGGCATCGGCTGGGGCTATACCGACAGCATGGAAAAAGCGGAGATTAAAGATGAGATCGTGATTGAGCCTAAGGTGTACCATACGATCAAGGAAGTAAAGAATGGTCAGGGGCCGGCGCCCATCAAAACGGACAAAGGCTGGCTGCACCTGGCGCATGGCGTGCGAAACACCGCCGCGGGGCTGCGCTATGTGCTCTACATGTTCATGACCGACCTGAAGGAACCATCGAAAGTTACACATCGCCCGGGGGGCCATTTCATGGCTCCGATGGATGCAGAAAGGGTAGGAGATGTTTCCAACGTGCTCTTCACCAACGGCTGGGTGGCCAGGGGTAGTGGCGAGGTGCTGATCTATTACGGCTCTTCCGATACGCGCATGCACGTGGCGACTTCTACGGTAGAAAAGTTGGTGGACTATGTGATGAACACGCCCGAAGACGGCCTGAGGTCTGCCGCGAGTGTGAAAACCCGCAATGGCCTCATCAGCAAAAACCTCGAAATATGGAAGAGCTTAAAAGCGAAGTAAGGGCAGAGCTTTTCAATATCCTGGATTTCTGGCAAACGGAAATGCTGGACACGCTAAACGGTGGGTTCAAAGGGAAAATAGATGCTTTTGGCAGGGAAGATGTGGAAGCTACGAAAGGAAGTGTGCTCAACGCCCGGATACTATGGACGTTTTCGGCGGCGTGCAATGTGCTGAAAACAAAAAAGTATGAAGAGACTGCCACAAGGGCCTACGAATATTTGGCAAACTACTTTTTTGACAAGGAGTGTGGCGGAGTGTATTGGGAACTCGATGCCACCGGCAACCCTGTGAATACCAAAAAGCAGGTGTATGCGCAGGCATTTGCGATCTACGCTTTGAGCGAATACTATAAGCTTACGAAAAACGAGGCGACAAAGCAGCAGGCCGTAGCACTTTTTGAATTATTGGAAAGGCACAGCTTTGACCCTGAGCACAACGGCTATTTGGAAGCGTACAGTCGCGAGTGGAAGCTGCTGGAAGACCTGCGGCTGAGCGATAAGGACGCCAATGAGAAAAAGACGATGAACACCCACCTTCATGTGTTGGAGGGCTACACTACGCTTTTGGAGATATGGGACAATGATCGATTGAGAAGCCAATTGAAAAACCTGGTTAGGATTCATCTGGATAAAATCCTGGACAAGTCCACCTACCACCTCAATCTATTCTTTGATGAAAAATGGGGACTTAAGTCCACAGAGTATTCCTTCGGCCACGATATTGAAGCTGCCTGGCTGCTCCACGAGGCCGCCACGGCGGTGGGAGATAAGACAATGCTCAAAGAAGTTGCCGAAGCGACGGTAAACATTGCCAGGGTGACGCTGAAAGAAGGGGTGGATATCGACGGCGGACTGTTTAACGAGGGTGACCACGGCCAAATTACCGATCCTGACAAACACTGGTGGCCCCAGGCCGAAGCTATGGTGGGCTTTTATGACGCGTATAAAATTTCAAAGGATGTAGCCTTTATCGAAGCCGTTCAGCAGGTTTGGTATTTCACAAGCAGGAAAATCATCGACAAAAAGGGAGGCGAATGGCACTTCCGCGTGAATCGGCGGGGCGAGCCGTACAAAGACGAAGACAAGGCCGGCTTTTGGAAATGCCCCTATCACAACAGCCGCGCCTGTCTGGAAGTATTAAAGCGGTAGCAATGCGTTATCCTGCACTTTCCAGGGCTCTTAGCCGCTGCAATAACGGTGGGTGTGAATAGTGGAAAAACACATACGCGGGATGGGGTGTGAGGTTGCTGAGGTTATGCACGGATAGTTTTTTCAAGGCGCTTTCAAGTGCTTCTCCTTTATATGTTTCCCTCGCATACGCGTCGGCCTCGTACTCGTTTTTCCGGCTTAGTATGTTCATAAACAGACCGATGAATTCTGAAATGGGCGAAAACAAAATGCCGAATGCCAGCAGGTTCAGGTGAATGGCGTTTGCCTCTCCTCCCAAGGCTTGCGAGAGGCTGGGGTTGAAGATCATCAGCGAGAGAATGTACAAGATGATGCCCGTTTGCAAAATAGAAATAATGTAGCTGGAGACGATATGCTTTTTTTTGAAATGCCCTACTTCATGTGCCAGCACGGCTACGAGTTCTTCCTTGCTGTGGTTTTGGATGAGTGTGTCGAATAGCACGATCTTCTTCTTTTTGCCAATGCCCGAAAAGAAAGCGTTGGACTTATTTGATCTTTTGGAGCCATCCATGACAAAAATATTGTCGAGGGGAAATTTCACCTTTTGGGCATAGTCTTCTATTCCTTTTTTCAATTCTCCATCTTCCAGGGGAGTCAGTTTGTTAAAGAGTGGAAGGATGAGTGTGGTGTAAAACATATTGATCAGCAGCATAAAGGTAGCTGCCACGAGCCAGAAGTAAACCCAAAAGTTTGCGCCAAAAATATCGATCAGTTGCAGGAAAATAAAAAGAATGCCGCCACCAATGATCAGCGTAAGCAAATAGCCCTTTAGTTTGTCAAGGACGTAGGTTTTTGCAGTGGTTTTGTTGAAGCCGAACTTTTCTTCTATAACGAACGTGCCATAGAGGTCGAAAGGAAGGTTGATAATATCCGATGCAAAAAACAGGAGGGCGAAAAACAACATGGTGATGAGTGTTTCGTCATGGTACAGCGTCCTGATTTCCGCATCAAGCCACCCGAAAAAGCCAGAAGTTATCAACACAAACGAGAGCACAAAACTGAAGGTGGAAGAGAGAAATGAAAACTTTGTGTTGGCGCGGGTATACTGAATCGACTTTTTGTATTTTTCCTCGTCGTAGATGCCCTCTACTTCTCCAGGCAGTTTTTCTTTGAGGTTCCTGAGGTTAAGATAGTCGAGTATTTTATCAAGAATAAAATCAAAAGAAATAATCGCCAATATGACGATCAGGATAGTGTGTGCTCCCATATATCAAATTTGTAAGAGGGCAAAGGTAATGGGAATGATGGAATATTGGAATAATGGATGAGGGAATGATATCTTACTTTTAGTTTTGAATAATCAATATACAATACGCAATAATCAATAATCACCGAATACAGAATAC
>CAYUJK010000188.1:0-2760 GCA_964444895.1 uncultured Roseivirgaceae bacterium | reverse complement strand
GGCTATGTAGGCCTGCCGGTAGCATTGGAAATGGCCCGCAAGTTCAAGGTGATTGGTTTTGACATCAATGCATCGCGGGTGGAAAAAATGAAAAAAGGCATTGACCCCAGCAATGAGCTGCCTCCTGAAGAATTTCAAGGATGTGATATTACTTTTACAGCCAATATAGATGACATTCGGTCGGCTACCTTTTTTGTAGTAGCCGTGCCTACACCGATAGATTCTCACAAAATTCCAGATTTAAGGCCGCTCCTCTCAGCCTGCGACACAGTAGGGAAGGTGTTGAAAAAAGGAGATACGGTCGTTTTTGAGTCTACCGTTTACCCGGGTTGTACCGAAGAAGATTGCGTGCCGGTGCTTGAAAAATGGTCGGGATTGAAGTTTCACACCGACTTTAAGGTGGGCTATTCACCCGAGCGGATTAACCCGGGAGATAAAGAACATACCCTCACCAAGATTACCAAGGTAGTTTCCGGATGCGACGGGGAGTCCCTGGACTTGATATCGGACATTTACGGCGCCATCATCACGGCGGGCATTCACAAAGCATCATCTATAAAAGTGGCCGAAGCATCAAAGGTGATCGAAAACACCCAACGCGACCTGAACATCGCCCTGATGAACGAACTGTCCATTATTTTCAAAAAAATGGACATCAATACGTATGAGGTGTTGGAAGCCTCGGGCACCAAGTGGAACTTCCTGCGGTTCTCTCCGGGGCTCGTGGGTGGCCACTGCATCGGCGTAGACCCATACTATCTGACGCACAAGGCCGATGAGCTGGGCTACCATGCCCGCGTGATCTTATCGGGAAGGACGATCAATGACTCCGTCAGCGCCGGTATAGCACGCGAGGTGGTGCAGTTTCTCATCGGGCAGGACAAGTCGCTGATGCAGACCCGGGTGTTGGTGATGGGCGTCACCTTCAAAGAGAATGTGTCTGACATCCGCAACTCCAAGGTACCCGATTTGATCAATGAACTGAAGAATTTCAGTGTAAATGTAGACGCCGTAGACCCGCATGCCGAAGCCCATGAGTTTGAAGAAGAGTATGGTATCAAGCTGTCAGACAAGGCTTCGGGTCCGTACGATGCGGTCCTTTTGGCGGTAAACCACAGGGAATACATCGGGCTTGAAGAAGCGCATTTTGAGAAACTGTCAAGGCCTGGAGCGCTATTTTATGATGTGAAAGGCGTATATCGGGCCAAAATCCGTAAATTGGCTTACAAAAGCCTTTAGATGAACCGGATAAAAGAAGTCATTGCCCAAAACAGATCGCTGGTAGTATTTTTAGGTTGGGGGTTTTTTCTTCTGCTGTTATGGGTAGTGTTCGCTACTTTTTTTCATCCGCAGTTGATGGCCCTTCATTACTATATTATCATTCCCCAGACAAAAATTTCGGGCTGGTTGCTTGAGTTGATTGGTTACCATGCCTTCGTACACTTTCCCCCCGGACAGCAGGTGGGCAGAATTGTAGTGGAGGGCGTAGCTGGCGTGCTCATAGGAAGTGGTTGCAGCGGGCTGGAGCTATTTGTCATCTTCGCCGGATTCATTCTGCTCTTTCGGGGAAAGGCGAAAAATAAGCTCTGGTTTCTTCCCTTGGGTCTCTTGCTTATTCTCGTGCTCAACATTATCAGGATATCTGCCCTGGCACTCATCCTGTACTACGCGCCCGAATATATGGATTTCAACCACAAGTATACCTTTGTGATTATGGTGTATGGCGCCATCTTTCTTCTGTGGCTGTGGTGGGTAAATAAGTTTGCCGATAATAAAAAGGAAAATGCCTAAGGCGCGGAAGTTACTGTCTAGGATAGCCGCCGTGTTTTTGTTGGTTGCTATTTCCTACCTGCGGCACACCTATTATTTGAATCCCAATTTTCGGGGGGAAGCTTTTTTTGTGCCCATTCGCGGCGAGGCTACCGACTCTGGCGAGTTTGCTTTTATATCCATGATTGTATTCTTTGCACTTTATGGGGTGGTTAATTGGCTTTTCGGGCAAGTTTTTTTTGATAAAATAAGGAGACGCCTTATGCTATATGTTTTTGCCGGAATATTGATACTCAGCGCCCTGTTCTTTGGCTTTTATAAACTTTCTGGATTTATGTGGCTTTTTCATACTGGTTCTATTCTGAAAAATTTTATCCTAAGCCCGGTTTATACCTTGATGACTTTTTTTGTGTTGAAGCAGTTGGCAACACAGGGAAATCGCTTTTAAAAATTTTAGCCATCAAAAAATAAGTTTTGTTAACGAACATACCCCTAACCCCTTTCAAAAGGGGACTAAAGGAATTTTTTGAGGGCTAAAATTTCTGTCATTTATTTTGGGATGAGCAAACCTCAAATGAGAACAGAACTATCAAGAGAGGAAGCAATCACCGGGTTTGAATTATTGAACGTACATGAGCTGGACCCAGAGAAAATCTTAGGTTCTCAAATACCAGAAGAGGTGATTTTGGCTATATTGGGAGAATATGAAAGGGAGAAAGCAGAAGGATTGATTAGAAGAATCATCGAGCGGTTGAAAGAGCTGTGTGGTAATGAAGCCAGGTTTAATAAATACATCAAACAATTGACGGTGTTGAGTCGTTTGCGTAATTTAGAAGTCGAAACCAAGAAAACAGTAGAACAGATGCCTATCACTTATGATATCTCAAAAGATGGATTATTTCTTGAAGGAAAGAGAGAAGGAATAAAAGAAGGAATTCTTAAAGAAAGAAAACGGAGGAACATTGAAGTTGCCAGAAACCTCAAAACAGC